>JAAZFZ010000270.1 GCA_012511485.1 Clostridiales bacterium
AGTTCTAAAAGGCATTGATTATACAATTAAAAAGGGCGAAAAAATTGTTATCGTCGGTCCGTCCGGCTCAGGGAAATCAACCTTTTTGCGTTGCCTCAATCTTCTTGAACGACCGACTTCTGGCGAGGTCTGGTTTGAAGACACTTGCATTACGGATAAAAAAGTAAATATTAACATAATCCGTGAGCAGATGGGCATGGTTTTTCAACAGTTCAATCTCTTTAATAATCTAAAAATTATTGATAATATAACTTTAGCTCCGATTAAGCTCAAACTGCAAACTAAGGAGCAGGCATTTAAGAGTGCCATGAACCTTCTTGACCGTATAGGGTTAAGGGATAAGGCAGAGGCTTATCCCTCTCAGCTTTCGGGCGGGCAGAAGCAGAGGGTAGCCATTGTCCGTTCCCTGGCTATGAACCCGAAAGTGATGCTTTTCGATGAGCCAACCTCGGCACTTGACCCCGAAATGGTCGGTGAGGTTCTTGATGTAATGAAGGAGCTTGCCGAAACCGGGATGACAATGGTTGTTGTTACTCATGAAATGGGCTTTGCCCGTGAAGTCGGCACAAAGGTGCTTTTCATGGATGACGGCAAAATTGTTGAAGAAAACAATCCGCAAGAGTTTTTCATTAATCCAAAAAGCCTGAGATTGAAGGATTTCCTTTCAAAGGTGTTATAAATATATTGCATTTTTTAAGCCGCAGTTTTTTCTGCGGCTTAGTTTATTTAAGCATCTTAGAAAAGAAATCCTTGCCTGTCACTCCGCTTGGTCTGTTGAATCTGTTAATATCATACAACCAGTTCGTGTTTTTTGTGTCAATGTAGTTTATCTTTGCAACACAATTAAAAGCCGCTTTTATACCCAACTGCTTGAGAATGCTCACGCAGCTTGAAGGACAGGCGCCAAAGGGGTATGCAAAAGCCGTGGGCGCATATCCGGTGTTTTCAATCATAGCATCCTGCAGCCTGCCAAGGTCATTGATTATCTCTTCCTTATAATCATCAAAGCTTTCGCCCGGTTTTCTGGCAACACCCTTTCGCCCGTGTGCTTTTGTATGCAAGTCAAATGTATGGTTTTGAATCTCCGCATATTTACAGTCCACAAGTTCGGCGATTTCATTCCAATTCAAATGTGAATAGCTTGTATTGTGGTCATCCTTTAGAGAAAATTTTTCGGTTGCACTCCCTATTACTGAAACAATCGCCTTCAAATCATACTTTTGCAGCAATGGCAGTACAATGGTATAGAAAGTTTCATAACCGTCGTCAAAGGTTATCATAATCGGTTTTTTTGGAAGACTTGCTCCATTTTCAATATGATTAAGCAAATCCTTCATCGTTATTGCTTCATAACCCGCCTGTTTAATATGTTTAAAATCACTTTCAAGCTGTTGAACTGTTATCACAAATTTTCCTGTTCTACCTGATTTTGTTGATATTTGATGATACATTATTACCGGCAGGGGTGTGCAGCGTTCCGTTACGGATTTACTGATGCTTATAGCCTGTGTTGAAATTCCTATTATAGTGCAAATCATAAG
>JAAZFZ010000271.1 GCA_012511485.1 Clostridiales bacterium
AGATTGCAGCCCGCATTTTCTAGCTCAATAGCCTGTCTGACACTGCCTTCAATATTGTCTGAAGAAGTGTTGAGCATAGACTGCACCGAAATCGGAGCGTCGCCGCCGATTAATATATTGCCGACCATAACACTCCTTGACTTTCTACGCCGCATTCCTTCACCCCTTAATCAGATTCATGATATCATTTAATGAAATTACTGCCATAAACACGAACAGCAGAATAAGCCCCACGGCATGAACATAGCTTTCATATTTCTGCGGCACAGGCTTCCTTCTAACCATTTCAATAATCATAAAGAACAGCCTTCCGCCGTCAAGAGCAGGGATGGGAAGAAAATTAAAAATGCCGATATTGACTGTAATGAGCGCCATAAGAGTCAGAACGGGGGTAAAATCAATTCCCTTTTCCGTTATAGAATTCTGGGCAGTGTCAGAAATAAAGTTAACCACCCCGATAGGTCCGGATAAATCACTGAGCCCATACTGGCCGGTTACAAGGTCAAACAGACTGAGCCATACCATCCTGCCCATTGATGCGGTTTCAAGGAAGGCATTTTTAGTCACTGAGAGAAAAGACGGTTTAACGCCCTTTATATAAAAGTCATAGATTATAAACTGCTGACCGTCTACTGTTTTGGTTTCAAAGGCAATGTCATTTAACTCAACCTTTTCGCCCTCACGCATAACGGTGAAATCCATCACCCCGTCCTTATCTCTCATCATCAGAAAGCTGATATCATAATCGGAATATACAATATTCCGGTTGATTTCAATAATCTTATCGCCTTGCCTAAGACCCTGCTGTTTGGTTGTTGCGCCCTCGTAAAAGCCCTTAATATAAGGGGTACCGATGAGGTCTGACTGCATAAGAAGTATTGCGACAATTAAAAGACCGAGCAGCAAATTTATTATTGCACCTGCGGCAACAATAATAAACCTCTGCCAAACAGGCTTTTGGGTAAAGGAGCGCTCGTCATCACTTTTCTCCTCCTCGCCCTCCATGTTGACAAAACCGCCTATCGGAAAAAGGCGAACGGCATATTTGGTTTCACCCTTTTGCTTTTTAAATATTGTCGGCCCCATTCCCAGAGCAAATTCATTGACCTTAACATCAAATATTTTTGCAAAAGTGAAATGACGCAGCTCATGCGCCATTATCACAATGCCAAAAAACAATATGGCAACGATAATCGACCATGAATTTTTCCATACATAAGATAATGTTGATAAGAAGCTCAGATACATTGAAGTAACCACCTTACAGCAAAGTTATTTCCCCGAAGCAATCGCCCTTACCTTTTCTCTGGCTAATAAATCAGTTTCAAGCACATCCTCCAGGCTGAAATCATCGACCTGCACTGTTGAATTCATAACACTTTCTACAAGTTCCGGTATTTGCATGAAACCGATTTTGCCCTCTCTAAAGAGCTTGTTTGCCTCCTCATTTGCCGAGTTCACCGCCGCAGGGTAAAGCCCTGCGTCTGTGATAGCTTTGCGGCATAGGTTTATGCATGTAAAGCTATCATAATCGGGTTTTGCAAAGGTTAGCGTTGCGTAATCCTCCAGCTTGAGCTGCTTTACGGGTGAGGGATAACGCTCAGGGTATGTTAAGGCATACTGAATGGGTATGCGCATATCGGGCACGCCAAGTTGAGCTATTACCGAATTATCCGTATATTCAATCAATGAATGGATAATGCTCTGCCTGTGAATAACAATGTCAACCTGGGAAGGCGCAACGCCGAAAAGCCAGACCGCTTCAATAAGCTCGAGCCCTTTGTTCATCATTGTTGCGGAGTCAACTGTTATTTTTGCCCCCATGCTCCAGTTAGGATGCTTGAGTGCCTGCTCAACCGTTACTTCCCGAAGCTCCTGACGGCTTTTTCCAAAAAACGGACCGCCCGATGCTGTTAGTATTATCCTTTTGAGGGCATTTTTATCATAACAACCCTGCAAAGCTTGAAAAATTGCCGAATGCTCACTGTCCACAGGAAATATTGAAGCATTATGAGCTGCTGCTTCTGCCATCACAATTTCCCCTGCTGTTACAAGGGTCTCCTTGTTGGCCAGAGCAATGCTTTTACC
>JAAZFZ010000272.1 GCA_012511485.1 Clostridiales bacterium
GGTGTGCCGGTTTTGAAGCGTCGGGTGTTAATCCCGAGCTTTTTCAGAGCGTCTGTGAGCCCGATTGAAGGGAACATTCCGTCCGGCCCGCTCTCATAGCTGATATCGCCGACAAAAACACGCCCGCCCAGGAAGGTTCCCGTTGCAATAATCACGCGTTTAGCCGTATAAACAGTCTTTAGCCTGGTTGTCAGCTCCCAAAGACCGTTTTCGAGCCTGTCAATGTCAACTATTTCGCCCTGCCTGAGCTCAAGGTTCTCCTGCTTTTCGAGAGTATGCTTCATATATGCCGAATACCCGCGCCTGTCAATCTGCGCGCGAAGGCTGTGGACAGCAGGCCCTTTGCCGAGGTTGAGCATACGGCTCTGCAAGGTGTTAGCGTCAGCCGCCCTGCCCATTTCTCCGCCCAAAGCATCGATTTCCCTGACAAGGTGACCCTTGGACGTGCCTCCGATTGAAGGATTGCAGGCCATATCACCCACAGAATCCATATTTATCGTAAAAATACAGGTTCGGCAACCAAGGCGTGCTGCCGCAAGCCCCGCTTCAATGCCGGCGTGGCCTGCCCCTATAACTATTATTTCATATTCTTTTTCAAAGTATTTCATTTTTCCTCAAATCTATCTATATTGCAAATAAGAATTATTTTCCAACGCAGAACATAGCAAAAACCTCGTCAACAACGGCCTCAGAAACCTTTTTGCCTGTCAACTCAAGCAATGCCTCAACTGCAGAATCAATGCAGATATTGACTGCATCGAGAGTGACTCCGTTTTTAAGAGCATCAAGCGCTTCATTTAGCCATTTTACGGCACGAACACAGCAATTCCTCTGCCTTTCGTTTGTGAGCAAGGCTAAGCCGGGGTTAAAATCCCGTGCGCCTAGCATATCAAAAACAAGATTTTTCAACTGCTCATATCCGTTGCCCGTTGTGGCCGAAATCTCTACCAGTCTGTCCGAATTCTCCTTGATAAAATCAAAGTCGATTCTGCGGATTAAATCCGATTTATTAATGATAGCAAGGGTTTTTTTGCCCCTGCACCTGCGAAGAAGCTCCCTGTCCTCATTAGTCATGGCTTCGGAGCCGTCAAATACGGCGAGAACCAGCTCCGCCCTCTCCAGACGCTTTCTGGCAAGCCTTACTCCAATGCTTTCGACCGGATTTTCAGTTTCCCTCATACCTGCAGTGTCCGAAAGGTGAAGAACTACATCGCCCAAAGTGACTGTTTCTTCAACAACATCTCTTGTGGTGCCTTCGAAGGAAGTGACTATCGACCTTTCATATCCCGAAAGTAGATTCATAAGTGTGGATTTTCCGACATTCGGTCTGCCGACAATTACGGCATCAACACCGTTCATCACTGCCCTGCCTCCGTCAAAGCGGTCAAGGAGTACCGTTAGCTTTTCCTTAGCGGAAATTACAGTGGCAGTGAGGTTTTCGGTGCTGATATCTTCAATTTCCTCATCGGGATAGTCTACCCATGCGGCAATATGTGCGGATTCGTTTATAAGCAGCTGTGCCACATCATTGATTTCCCTGCTCAGAGCGCCTTCAAGTGTGTTGAGTGCTGCCTGTGCGGCTCGCTCGCCCTGGGCACCGATTATAGACATAACCGCCTCCGCCTTTGAAAGGTCGAGCCTGCCGTTAAGAAATGCCCGTTTGGTAAATTCACCCGGCTGTGCCGGAACTGCTCCGGCATTCAGAACTGCTTGCAGAACTCTTTTGACAATAAAAAGCCCGCCGTGGCAGGAAATTTCAACAACATCCTCGCCTGTATAGCTGTGTGGAGCTTTAAAAACCAAAAAAATTGCCTCGTCTACAGCCGTTTCGTTGTCATAAACCCACCCGTAGTGCGCCTTATAGCCCTCTGATTGGCTGAAAAGCAGCTGTTTTTTGGAGTAAAACACCTTTTGTGCTACTGGAAAAGCATCCTTGCCCGAAATTCTTACAATACCAATGCCGCCGGCAGCCTGTGGTGTAGCGACAGCGGCAATCGTTGTTTCATTAATCATAATTCTCCCTCCGATTACGGCAGGGCGGAAATGTCAAGGGGAATGTTCTCGCCGTTGATTCTTCCCGCAATTTTCACCAAAGCTTCATGTGCAAAGCTCCTGCTTGAGAGCCTTTCACCGTTTGCAAGCGAATACATAACCTCCGAGTCCTCAGGGATTACCCCGATTAGCTGAACGCCTGCCGAATCAATAACATCATCTATGTTTAAAAGCCTTCCCTGCACAACAGGCCTTTTTTTGAACCTGTTAATAATGAGCCGTATGTCATTTATGCCCAGCTCTAAAAGCTTTTCGGCAGTAAGGGAGCCACAGCGCACACAGACATTGTCGGGAGTGGATACTATCAGCGCCCTGTCCGCACAGCAGGCGGCGAGATAAAGCCCCTTTGAAATTCCTGCGGGAGCGTCAAGCAGAATATAATCAAACAGCGGGTCAAGTATCTCTAAAATCCGCGAAATCGTATCTTTTGTAAACTCCTGCGCAAATATTCGGGGAGCGGCGATAAGAGTTGCTCCGTCGGCACTGATGAGAGCCTTGTCAAGCTCGCATCTACCCAGGATAATATCTCCCCAGTCGAACACAACCTGATCGGATACATCAAAAATCAAATCCAGCCCTCTCAGCCCGATATCAAAATCCATAACGAGAACATTTTTGCCCATATCTGTAAGGCATCGGCAAAGCCCGCAAACTGCGGAGGATTTGCCAACCCCCCCTTTGCCGGAGGCCACTACTATTTTTTGTGCCATTTACAATACCTCCCCATGTTTAACCAAGCAAGGTGTTTTCATGCTGCGAAGAGGAAATCTCCTCCATGTTTGAAAAGTAATAATCATATATTTGAGCCGCAATAGGAGCTATGGCAACTGAGCTGCTTGTTCCCTCAGCGGCAAGCACAACGCAAATCAGCGGGTCGTCATAGGGCGCAAAGGAAATAAGGAAAACATTATTTA
>JAAZFZ010000273.1 GCA_012511485.1 Clostridiales bacterium
GGCATAGACCTTTCGTATAGTCGAAAGCTCATTCCTGATTTTTCTTTTTAATGCTTTGGAATCGACCGTTTTTTTCATGTCACGTCCTCCAGAAAAATGCTGAGTTGTAATAAGCAGGCATATTAAACCAGTATTTTAAGAGTTATTTTTCCCAATATCAGTTATTAAATTCTAAGATAAAATATATTTTTTAATAATATATGCTTAGTTTTTTGCTTCGTATATTATTTCTATTGTAATATCAGATAAAACAGTTATAATATATATATCAAAAATTTTCCAATAAGGAGCGGGTCAAATGAACATAAACATCTGCAGGGACGCAAACGAGCTGGGCAGCCGTGCAGGAAAAGCGGCGGCGCAGTATCTAAAAGAAACAATTGAGGCAAACGGCTATGCGAGAATTGTGCTCTCAACAGGCTCCTCTCAATTCGAAACGCTTAATGCATTGATTGACTCCGATGTTGACTGGAGCCGGGTTGAAATGTTTCACCTCGATGAATATGTCGGACTGCCTGAAACCCACATCGCAAGCTTTCGCAAATATCTCAATGAGCGTTTTATTTCAAAGGTCAACCTTATGGCCTATTATCTTGTTGACGGCAACCCGGAAAGTATACCTTGCCTCACCGAAAAGCTGCGTGAAAAGCCTGTTGACCTCGGCATTATCGGCATAGGTGAAAACGGACACATAGCATTTAATGACCCGCCTGCCGACTTTGACACCACTGAAGCTTACATAGTTGTTAACCTCGATGAAAAATGCAAGAAGCAGCAGGTTGGCGAGGGCTGGTTTAAAACCATAGATGATGTTCCAAAGCAGGCAATTTCAATGACTCCCTATCAGATAATGAAATGCCGCAAGATTATTACCTGCGCACCTCACGGCGTGAAAGCAAATGCAATAAGAGCCACGCTTTACGAAAAGGTTTCAAATAAAATCCCCGCTACACTGCTGAGAACGCACCCGGACTGGTCGCTTTATATTGATGAGAATTCCGCAAAGCTTGTTGAGCGCAACGAGGTTAATCTGCCTATACGCTGCGGCGTTGTGGGCATAGGCGGCATGGGCACTGGGCATGTCAGATTCCTGACAGAGGGCAGGGTAAAAAATATGTGCCTGACAGCAGTCGCCGATATTGACCCGAAGCGACTTGAATGGGCAAGAGAAAACCTTGAGGGCATTGCAACCTTTGCCACTGCGCAGGAGATGTATGACAGCTCTCTTGTGGATGCAGTAATTATTGCGACACCCCACTATGACCACCCTTCGCTTACTATTGAAGCTTTTAAGAGAGGCCTTCATGTCATGTGCGAAAAGCCTGCCGGAGTTTATACAAAGCAGGTGCGTGAAATGATTGCTGCTGCCGATAAATACGGCAAGAGCTTAGGCATAGTTTTCTGTGTGAGAACCAACAGCGCATACAGAAAAATCAAGGAGATTGTCGAAAGCAATAAATACGGCGAGCTGCACAGATTTAACTGGATAATAACCGACTGGTACCGCACACAGGCGTATTATAACCTCAGCTCATGGAGAGCCACATGGTCGGGCGAGGGCGGCGGAGTGTTAATTAACCAATGCCCGCATAACCTCGACCTTTGGCAGTGGATGTGCGGTATGCCTTCAAAAATCCGCGCCGTTTGTAAGGAAGGCCTATGGCATGATATTGAGGTTGAAGATGACGTAACTATCTTTGCTGAATATGAAAACGGTGCAACGGGTGTTTTTGTTGCAAGCACAGGCGACTATCCCGGCTCTAACCGGCTTGAAATAACCCTTGACAGAGCAAAAATTGTTTATGAAAACGATAACCTCCTTCATATCTATGAGCTTTCGGATTCACTCAAGGAAAACTGCGCAGGGGCTCAAAAGGCTTTTGAAAAAATCAGCTATACGGAAAGGGTAATAGATACCGATGAAAGAAGCACCGGTCATGTGGGAATTCTGGAGGCGTTTGCAAACAATATTCTCTACGACACTCCCCTGCTCGCTGACGGCAGAGAGGGTATTAATGAGCTTTCCATTTCAAATGCCGCCCATCTTTCCTCATGGACAAACAGCGAGGTCACTCTCCCGCTGGATGATGAGCTTTTCTACAAAGAGCTTCAGAAGAAGATTGCGGGCTCCAAAGAGAAAAAAGTTGAAAACAAGGTTGAAACCGATTTAAGCGGTTCATTCCATTAAGGGGTCAGCGAAATGAATTCATTAAAAATAACCAACGGAAGAATAATCACTCCAGGCGGCATTGTTCATGGCACACTCAACATAGAAAACGGAAAAATTATCGGCATAAACGAACCGTTTGAAGCACAGACGCAAATTAATGCCGACAACCTCTATGTTTCTCCCGGTTTTGTGGATATTCATACCCACGGAGGCGGCGGCAGCGACTTTATGGACGGCACAGTGCAGGCTTTTCTGGCTGCGGGCGAAATGCATTCAAGGCATGGCACAACCACACTCCTGCCCACCCTGCTTTCTGCCGGCATTGATGAAACGGTCAATGCCATCAATGCCTTTGAGCAGGCAAAAAAGGTAAGCTACAAAGGCGCTAACCTTCAGGGTCTGCACATTGAGGGACCTTATTTTGCGCCCGAGCAGTGCGGCGCACAGGATACCAGATACATAAAGCCGCCGGAAAAAAGTGAATATGAAAGAATCCTTCTGCTATCCATAAATATTCTTAGATGGTCCGCTGCCCCTGAGCTGCCCGGAATCCCGGAGTTTGCAAAGGCTTTGGGAGATGCAAATATCCTGCTCTCTATTGCTCACTCAAATGCGGATTATGAGCAGGTTCTTGAGGCATTTGATGAAGGGTTTACACACATCACTCACCTTTACTCAGCTATGTCGACTGTTCACCGCAGAAATGCAATGAGATATGCGGGTATAGTCGAAAGTGCATACCTCATTGATGACATGACAGTTGAAATTATTGCTGACGGAGTGCATCTTCCGCAAAGCCTGCTCCGTTTTGTTACGAAATTTAAGAGCAAAGATAAAATTGCTCTTGTCACCGACTCTATGAGGGCGGCGGGAATGGCAGACGGCGAAAGTATTCTCGGCAGCCTTAAAAACGGACAAAGGGTGCTTATAGAGGACGGTGTTGCCAAGCTGCCGGACAGGAGCGCATTTGCAGGCAGCGTTGCGACTATGGACAGGCTTGTGAGAAATATTATTAACCTCACCGACACCTCGATTGTTCAGGCAGTGGGGATGGCTAGCACTGTTCCGTGCAGTATAATGGGCTTTAACA
>JAAZFZ010000274.1 GCA_012511485.1 Clostridiales bacterium
AATACCCCTTGAAGATTCATTAAAAAAAGCATATAATAAATTTATATTGCGATAATTTGTGCTAATTTTGCACCGTGTATTTGTTTATCTTTAAGGGGGATATTGTTTTGTCAGGTGATTTGCATTGCCATACCAAGCTCTCTGACGGTTCACTGGGCATTGATGACCTTGTTGTTCTTGCGAAAAAACAGGGCATTAAAACCATCGCCATTACGGACCATGACTGTCTTGCGGGAACTGTCAGAGGTAAGTTGATTGGTGAAAGGCACGGAGTTAATGTTGTCCCGGGGGTGGAGCTGTCATGTACTGATAAGGAGAGGGGAATTAAGGTTTATCTCCTTTGTTATTTAAGTGATAGCCCGGACAGGCTTGAGGGTCTCTGCCACAGGAATCTGCTTGCGAGCAAGAGGGCAAGCCAATATATGATGCTCAAAGCGGCTCAGCATTATCCGATAACCCCTGAGCTTGTGCTTAAATGTGCGTCAGGGTCAACATGTGTTTATAAGCAGCATATAATGCACGCTTTGTTTGAATGCGGAATTGCAGGCGGTATTTATGATGATATATATTATGAATTGTTTACTAAAGAAAGTCCTGACAATATTTTGGTCGAAGCAAGGTATCCCGAGCCTTTAGAGGTTCTTGAGTCTATACATGAGGCGGGCGGCATTGCCGTTTTGTCAAAGCCCTGTGATTATGATGACGATTTCGGAATACTTAACGAACTCATTGAGCAGGGGCTTGACGGAATTGAAGTCTGGAACAGCTCAACCAGCAATGAGCAGAGAGAGGCTCTGCTCGAAAAGGCAAAGTCAGACGGGCTTGTAGTTACAGGCGGCAGCGATTTCCACGGGCTGTACAACAAAGGGAAGGTAGCATTGGGCTCCGAGGTTACACCGACTGCCCAGCTAAATGCGTTGCTGTCATATAAATCCAAAAAGAAAAAGCAAATGAAAGCTCTGCAGACAATTTAAGTAAACCATATCAGAGTATAAAGCTGAGGTGTTAAATAAGGGGCAGCATGACGATAGCGATGTAAAGATTTTCACATCAAGCGCCAGTGTTGACAATGAGGCAGATGATTTTATTCTGATTGCCGAACAGCTTGAGGCTCAAAGGGCAAACGGGAATATTGATAAGGCAAAGCTACTCGGTGAAAAGCTGGCATTGCTGACACCTGAGAATGAACCCGTTAAAAGCCTGATAGGCAAAACGGATATTGCGCCGAACATTTTATATCAGATTCGTGTACTTATGGTCTTTGCTATGCACACCACAATTCACAACAGTCTTCATCTGCCGATGCTCTATTCAACCGCGGTCAACAGTATGTATGACAAACTTATAAAGAATTCTCCGGGTTTTTATGACAATATTTCCGACGGAGTAGCATTTACCTTTTATTCCCTAGCTTTACGCAAGGGGTTTGATACACAACAGCATATAGGCGAAAGATTTGCAATGCTCTGCTCAAAGGAAGGCAACCAAGAGGTTGTTGAGCTTGGAGCATCAATTTACAAATTGATAACCGAAAAGGTGGTTGAAGAAATCTCCGGGCTAAAATTTGCTGAATAATTTTTTATATGCAGCTGCCCCCTGATAAGGGAGCAGCTTTAATATAAGAATGGTTAAGGTTGGTTATGATATGAAGACGAAGAATAAAATCTTAACTGCGGCGGCGGTTACTTTTGGTGTTGCTGCCGTAAGCGAATGGGCGATAAGCAATAATTCTCTTGAAGCAAACAGAATCGCAGTTCGCAGCAGTAAAGTCCCTCTTTCCTTTGACGGGTTTAGGATAGCTCATATTTCCGATATGCACTGCTCCGGCTTCGGTCATGGGAATGAAAGGCTGCTGCGCAAGATAAAAACACAGTATCCGGACATAGTTGCTATAACAGGCGACATGATTGAGGATGAAAACAGTGATTTTGCGAGCCTCTTTAACCTTATTGAGAAGCTGGTGCTAAAATACCCGGTTTATTATGTTATGGGCAACCATGAGCTAATGCTTGGCGAGGATGCATATAACAGCATGATGTCGCAGCTTTCACTTTGCGGAGCAACAGTGATGGACAACTCTTCCACAGTAATTAAACGAAACAATGACGAAATCATTCTAACGGGGCTTTGCAACAGCCTTTGCTTTTATGCTCAAAGGAAGAAGGACACTGTTACACCCATGACACTTGAGAAAATGAAGGAAATGGTGGGAGAGGCGGACACCTCCCGCTATAACATATTGCTAGCGCATAGCCCGTTTAGCTTTGATGCTTACTCTGAATGGGGAGCGGATTTGACTCTGAGCGGCCATGTTCACGGAGGAATGATAAGGCTGCCGAAAATAGGCGGAATTTTTTCGCCCGATTTCAGCTTTTTCCCCGAATATCAGGGAGGGCTTTATGATGACGGAAAGAATTACATGGTGGTTAACAAGGGGTTAGGCAGTGCAAGGATTCCCGTAAGGTTTTTCAACAAGCCCGAAATATCAGTGGTAACTTTAAAGAGTAAGCGAGATATGAGCTTTTGATTATTATTCCCCGTTAATGCAAAATGAGTATCACATAAAGAGAAGCGATATGAAAAATCATACCGCTTCTTTATTTTTTCTTAATATCATGGTGTGAAAACATCCGTGGTAAATATCCTGATTCCGAGGTCGTACAGCCTTTTGAACAGTGCCTCGTCATTAATAGTATAGGCCGCAAGGCTTATACCCTTTTTTTTAAGGCTTTTGATAGCCTTTTGCGTGTTACTCTTATTATTGCCTTTAAATGATATGCCGATTTCAGGGTATTCTGAAGCAAATGCCTGAGCGTTATAATCAAGCGCTTTAGTAAGCAGCCAAAGCTCCGTCTGCGGTGAAAGACTATGAAATTCCACAAGAGCCTGCCTGTCAAAAGAAATAACCGCCACACTTTTAAGCAGGCATTTCTCCTGAAGCATATTATAGAGCTTTTCAATGCCACCTGTTTTATAGCTCTTGATTTCAATTACCGGCATGACATTGTGTGTCATGCAGGTGAGGAGCGCCGCATTAAGGTCTGGGATTCTTATGTTATCGTATTGCTCAATATTTGCCCCGTTATCCAGAATGAAATCAAGAATTTCACGGTAGGTCAGCTGCGTAATTTTGCCCTTGCCGTTTGTCATCTTCTCGAGCTTATCATTATGGGAAAGAACCCAGATGCCGTCGGCAGTCTGCCTAATATCTAACTCAACTCTTTTGAATCCGGCCTGACCGGCTTTTTCAATTGCCTGCAGAGTATTCTCCGGAGCCTGAGCTGAAAGCCCCCTGTGTGCGATAAGGGTGACATCTTCATTAATAAAATCCAACCCTAAGATTCTGACCGTTTCAATTGCAGGAATTTTTTCTGTCCTGCCGCGCCTTTCAAACATCACTAAAGCCGCAGAAATAATTACTATCAGCGAAATGGCTATGAATATTAAAACAGCAAAGGATTTTTTGCTTTTCATAAACTTCTCTCCGTTAACCCTGCAAAAATATAACTGTCTGCCCGTCATTTGCAAAAACAGGGCTTATGCTTTTTATGCGCCGCATATTCAATTCGTTGCGAACCATATCCCTGAGTGCATGCCCGTTGTTGCTGCCGTGAATAACAATTAGTTTTTTTATCCCTGTACTGCTGCCCGATATCAGGCTTTCAAGCCTGAATCTTGCGGCCTCAACTCTCATGCCATGTATATCGACTGTAAGTGTATCTGAGTTTCTACTTATTTTCATCTTCTTGCTCGGTTCCCTGCGTGCCTTCGTCGGCAACGACAGTGTCAATGCTTATAGACGCCTTCTTTTTATGCGGTATTCTAACAAAATAGTTGACAAGCAGTGAAATGCAAATGCCTATTGCAGTATCTATAATTCTGTTTGCGGCATAGAGGTAAGGCTCAACCTGGTCAACGGTTATCATAATAATTAAAAAGGTGACAAGAGCAATTGAAATTGAATAGCTTTTCTTAATAAGATTGCAAAAGAAAATAATGGCAATAACACCAATAAAGGTAAACAGGATATTCAGCTTTCTGTTGAGGACATTTGAATCTATCCACAAAAACGCCAGACCGAAATATGCACCGATAGCAGTCCCCCATATTCGGCTTGAGCTCAGCTCAACCGAGTCCTTAAAGGTCGTCTGCATAACGACAATTGCGGCAATGCAGGCAAAAATGGGGTTTTCACGCTCAAGTAAAAAGTTTAAAACAATATTTGTCTGGGTTTCGTCATTCGGAATGTAACCGCTGAGAACAAACAACAGCTTGAATATAAGCATACATAGCAGCACGGCGATTGAAGTTTTGATGGTTCGCATACCGATTTTCGGAATTTTTGAATTGTGCATTGATTGCACCCCTTCAATTTTTATTTACTGTCATTCAATTATAAACTATTTTTCCTCTATTTTCAATTATAAATTTATAATATACGGGAATAATAAAAAAGCCATATAATGTAAACCATTATACGGATCTATATTACAATATTATTATGGTGGATTTAGTCACAATATGTATCCAGCGGGTATACAAGGCAAAACGCTTTAACAAAGGCTCCCCAATGGACGCAGCGTGATACTGTGCCACCTTTGCTGCATACCCGCAAGACGATTGATTGTTAAATCTCTCACAGTATAGTATGCTCGTCTATGCAAAATGGGACATATTATTTAATTCGGAATGAATTAAAATATGGCTAATCGGGGAAATAATAAAATTCGATTGAACAAAAAAGCTTTACAAACCAAAAACTGCATGCTATAATCTTTACCGTGCCTGTTTCTCGGGATTTGGAACAAACCCTTTTCGGGTGGTCACCTACCTTTTTCTGGGGGCATGGCAAATAATATCAATGAGGTGAAATTATGACACATGAAGAAAAGACTGCAATAATGCAGAAGTATGCTCTCCATGAGGGAGATACCGGCTCACCTGAGGTTCAGATTGCCGTTCTCACAAAGAGAATTAACGACTTGACAGAGCATCTCAAGGAGCACAAGAAGGACCATCATTCACGCAGAGGTCTGCTCAAAATGGTCGGTCACAGAAGGAACCTTCTTGCATATTTGCAGAAAAGCGAGATTGAACGCTATCGTCAAATTATCGCAAAACTCGGTATCCGTAAATAATTGTGCTTTTCGAGCAGGCAGGGTTGCTTCTGCCTGCTCGTTTGCCGGTTATTAAATATTTACATCAGGAGAAGGAACGGTTTTAGCAGTGAATCGGCACCCCGAAGCGGGTTTCGGAGTGTGGATTTATTGCTAAACCGCCCGCCTGAAAAAAACAAAAGGAGATAGGAAATGTTTTTTAAGGATTTTAAAGTTTACGAAACAACTATTGCCGGGCGGCCATTTGTGGTTGAGGTTGGCAAAATGGCACAGCTTGCAGGCGGCTCATGCATGGTCCGTTACGGAGGCACGGATGTTCTGTGTACGGCAACAATGTCTGACAAGCCCCGTGAGGGAGTCGATTTCTTCCCTCTTTCGGTCGATTATGAAGAGAAGTTATATTCAGTCGGCAAGATTCCCGGCTCATTTCAGCGCAGAGAGGGCAGAGCAAGTGAAAAAGCAACCCTTGCCTCCCGTGTGATTGACCGCCCAATCCGACCCCTTTTCCCCAAGGATATGAGAAACGATATTGCCGTTGTTGCAACGGTTATGTCGGTTGACCAGGACTGCTTACCTGAAATTACCGCTATGCTCGGTGTTTCAATTGCAATTTCAATTTCCGAAATCCCGTGGGACGGGCCGATTTCCGGCTTGTCTGTTGGCTTGATTGACGGGGAATATGTCATAAACCCCACAGCCAAGCAGCGTGAAGCTTCAAGTATGGCTGTTACGGTTGCCTCAACTGCAGACCTTGTTGCAATGATTGAAGCGGGGGCAAACGAGGTCACGAATGACGAGATGTTTAACGGCATTATGTTCGCACATGAGGAGAACAAAAAAATTGTCGAATTCATTCAAAAAATAAAGGACGAAGTCGGCAAAGAAAAGATTGATTTCCCCTCAAATGACCCCGACCCGGATATGTACGAGGCTATAAAGGCTTTCGCAATTGAGGATATCCGCCTTGCTCTTGATACCGACGATAAGAGAGTCAGGGATGAAAGGCTCAAGCCCATTTATGAAACCGTTCATGAAAAATTTGACGAGATTTATCCCGAGCAGGGCGAAAAAATCGAAGATTGCCTATATCGGCTTCAGAAATTTGTTGTTCGCCGCTGGCTCCTTGACGATAACAAGCGTGTTGACGGCAGGGGGATTAATGAGATTCGTCCCCTTAACGCCGAGATAGATTTACTTGAACGTGCGCATGGCTCGGGTATGTTCACAAGAGGGCAGACTCAGGTTATGACAATTACTACACTAGGCCCGATGAGCGATGTTCAGATGCTTGACGGGATTGACGAGGTCGAAAACAAGCGTTATATCCACCACTATAATTTCCCGTCCTATTCCGTTGGTGAAACCAGACCCAGCAGAGGCCCCGGCCGCCGTGAAATAGGTCACGGCGCACTTGCGGAGAAAGCATTGTTGCCCGTCATCCCCTCTGTTGAGGAGTTCCCGTATTGCATCCGCCTTGTTTCAGAGGTGCTTTCATCAAACGGCTCAACCTCCCAGGGCGCAGTATGCGGTTCGACACTCTCGCTCATGGCTGCCGGTGTTCCAATTAAGGCACCTGTTGCGGGCATTTCATGCGGCCTTATCACCGAGGGCGAGCGTTTTATGACTATGGTTGACATTCAGGGGCTTGAGGATTTCTTCGGCGACATGGATTTCAAGGTAGCCGGAACGCATAAGGGCATTACCGCCATTCAGATGGACCTAAAGGTTCACGGTCTAACACCCGAAATCATTAAAGAGGCTCTTGAGAAGACATATAAGGCAAGGCTATATATCCTTGACGAAATCATGCTCCCCGTCATTGACAAACCCCGTAAGGAGCTTTCAAAATATGCCCCGAAGATGCTCACTATCACAATTCCCGTTGATAAAATCAGCGAGGTTATCGGCAAGCAGGGTAAGGTTATTCAAAAAATCTGTGCCGAGTGCAACTGCAAAATTGATGTCGAGGAGGACGGCAAGATTTTCATTAGTGCCATCGATATTGAAGATGCCGAGCGCGCTCTTCTCATGGTTAAAACAATTGCAATTGACCCGGAGGTCGGCTCAATCTATAAGGGCATTGTTACCCGCATAATGGATTTCGGTGCATTTGTCGAAATTGCACCCGGCAAAGAGGGGCTTGTGCATATAAGCCACCTTGATGTCAAGCGTACGGAAAAGGTTGAAGACGCGGTTGCAGTCGGCGACGAGGTTATTGTCAAGGTTCGTGAAATTGACGACCAGGGCAGGCTCAACCTCTCCCGCAGGGAAGCGCTAATAGAAGTCGAAGGGCTTGTGCCTGAAAATACGATTTCCGACGCACCCAGGCGTCCCGCTCCCCGCAGGGATTTTAACCGTGGCGGCAGAGGCGGGAACAGAGATTCTGGCAGAGGCGGCAGAGGCTGAATTATAAGTTAGTTAATACAAAACAAAACGGTGTGCAATAGGCACACCGTTTTTTTACCCTGCCTAAGCGCAAGGGCGTGAAATGCTTAATAGTTTTCCGATTTTATTTCAAAATAGGCCTTAGGATGTGCGCAGGTGGGGCAGATCTCGGGGGCATTTTTTCCGACATGGATATGCCCGCAGTTGCGGCAAATCCATACCACCTCATTTGTGCGCTCGAATACGATGCCTTCGTTGAGGTTTTCTATAAGCTTGCGGAAACGTTCCTCATGCTCCTTTTCAATCTTTCCAACGCTGTCAAAAAGTATGGCGATTCGTGTAAAGCCCTCCTGACGGGCAACATCCGCAAAATCTTTATACATTTGTGTCCACTCATAGTTTTCACCGGCTGCGGCATCAAGCAGGTTTTCAACTGTATCAGGTATTTTGCCGCCGTGGAGCTCCTTGAACCAGATTTTTGCGTGTTCCTTTTCATTGTCCGCCGTCAATGCGAAAATAGATGCTATTTGCTCATATCCACCTTTTTTGGCGGCAGAAGCATAATAGGTGTACTTATTCCTTGCCTGTGATTCGCCTGCAAACGCTGCCATAAGGTTGGCTTCTGTTTTGCTTCCTTTGAATTCCATAAAAAAATCCTCCTTTATTATGTTATCCCGAATTATTAGGATAAGCTAACTATATATTAACATTTTTACGTGATAAAATTCAATACTTTTTAATCGGGCTGAGCTATATAGCCCCTAACGGCACTTTCTGCCGCAACGGCAGGCCCGGCAAGATATACCTCACTTTTGGGGTGACCCATCCTGCCCACAAAGTTTCTGTTTGTGGTTGCCACCGCCCTCTCGCCTGCCGCAAGGATGCCCATATGCCCTCCCAGACAAGGCCCGCAAGTCGGTGTGCTGACGGCTCCGCCTGCCTGAATAAAGGTTTCAATCAGACCTTCACGCAGGCAGTCGAGATAAATGAGCTGCGTTGCGGGGATAATAATAAGCCTGACTCCCTGAGCCACCCTTCTGCCCTTGAGAATTTCTGCGGCCGTTCTCAAATCCTCAAGCCTGCCGTTTGTGCATGAGCCGATAACAACCTGCTGAATCTCTGTTCTTTCAATTTCATCCGCCGTGACGGTGTTTGAGGGCAGGTGAGGCTTTGCTATGGTTGGCTTCAGACTATTAAGGTCAATTTCGATTACCTCATCGTAAGGGGCATCACTGTCCGCCTCAAAAACCTTGAAGGGCCTTTTCGCCCTTGAGCTTACATATTTAAG
>JAAZFZ010000275.1 GCA_012511485.1 Clostridiales bacterium
GAGTCAGAGAATCCGCCTGGCAACACAAATAGGCTCCTCCCTTATGGGCGTTTTATATATTCTTGACGAGCCGAGTATCGGGCTTCACCAGCATGATAATGCAAAGCTGCTTGAAACTCTGAAAAGGCTCAGGGACCTCGGCAATACCCTTATTGTTGTGGAGCATGACGAGGAAACAATGTATGCTGCGGATTATATCGTTGATGTTGGCCCGGGGGCAGGTGTTCACGGCGGTGAAATCATCTGCACAGGCACTGTTGACGATATTAAGGCTTGTGAAAGTTCAATTACCGGCCAATATCTGAGCGGCAAAAAGTTTATCCCGATACCTGAAAGCAGGAGCAAGGGCAACGGAAAGTTTCTTGAAATTATCGGTGCCAGTGAGAATAATTTAAACAATATTAATGTGAGATTTCCTTTGGGAACTTTTGTGTGCGTAACGGGCGTTTCGGGCTCGGGCAAATCATCGCTTATTAATGAGATTCTTTATAAACACCTTGCCACCAACCTCAACGGAGCAAAGAAATTTGCGGGCAAATTCAAAGAAATCAGAGGAATTGAAGAGCTTGATAAGGTAATTGATATCGACCAGTCACCAATTGGCAGGACGCCTCGCTCCAACCCGGCAACATATACCGGTGTTTTTACAGATATCAGGGAGCTGTTTGCCTCAACTGTCGACGCAAAGCAGAGAGGATATAAGGCGAACCGGTTTTACTTTAATGTCAAGGGTGGGCGCTGTGAGGCCTGCCAGGGCGACGGAATTGTCAAAATTGAGATGCATTTTCTTGCGGATATATATGTCCCGTGTGAAGTCTGCAAGGGTGCAAGATATAACAGAGAAACACTTGAAGTCAAATATAAAGGCAAATCAATTTACGATGTTCTGGAGATGACCCTTGAGGAAGGGCTGGAATTCTTTGAAAATGTCCCAAAAGTGCGAAGAAAGCTTCAGACACTGTATGATGTAGGTTTGGGTTATATTAAAATAGGTCAGCCTGCGACAACTCTTTCGGGTGGTGAGGCTCAGCGAGTCAAGCTATCCACAGAGCTTTCTAAAAGAGCAACAGGCAAAACGATTTATATTCTCGATGAGCCGACCACGGGGCTTCATACAGCCGATGTTCACAGGCTTATTGTGGTTCTTCACAAGCTTGTTGCAAGTGGAAACACTGTAGTTGTTATCGAGCACAATCTTGATGTAATAAAAACAGCGGACTATATCATCGACCTTGGGCCGCAAGGCGGTGACAAGGGCGGGAATTTAGTTGCTTGCGGAACGCCCGAAGAAGTTGCACTCGTTAACGAATCTTATACCGGACAATATCTTCAAAAGATTTTCAAAATTGAATAAAAATCGACAAGACGAACATTAGTTCCTTGACAGAAAAATCAGATGGATGTAGAATCGAGTCGACAGAGTGAAAAAAGGTGATGTTCCCTTGAAAACAAAGTCGACTATTTCTGCAGTTATAATAATTGTTTTGTTCTGCGGTTTTTTTTCTGCCGTAGCTGCAGCAACGAGCATAAATATTGATGGAAGTATTCGTAACAGTGAATGGTCAGATGTGCAAAGCACTGTTCTTTTTTCAAGCAGGGATTCTTCAAACTGTGATTTATTGACTGCCGATTACAGGTATAAGATTGATTACAAGGATTCTGCAATTTTTTTTGCAGCCAGATGCCAGACTCAATCGCCTGTTAATGGTAGCCTTCTTTTTGGAGCCGAGCTTATTATCGACGGTGATAGGATTAGGACTACCGCAGATGGTGTCAAAACCTATAATGATTATAAATATTCATGCGATTCTGCTTTTAACCATAGCGATTACGGTTTTCAAATTGAAATAAGAATTGGCATTAAGGACGATATGCTCAATAAATACAGCGTTGAGCTAAGGCTAATAGATGCAGCGGGGAGCTTTTCAAATAAATTTGATATAGTTCTCTGGGGCAGGGATGAATATACAATCAAAAAAACCTCCGAGCTTGAAAAGCCAACCGCAAAACCCGAGCCTAAAAAGCCAACCGCAAAACCCGAGCCTAAAAACCCAACCGCAAAACCCGAGCCTAAAAACCCAACCGCTAAACCAAAACCTGATGAAACAAAACCGGAAATACCTGCTACCCGCAGGCATGAGCAGGATAAAAAATGCGAACCATACCCGGAGATTACTTCTACTCCAAAACCAGCTCAAATTAAGCCCGGCGTTGAATGCTCAGACACTGGAGAAGCAAGCGAGAAAGAAAAAAACAATCAAGGAGTCTCAGAAGTGATTAACTTAGGAAAGAATGACCCCTCAAAAAGAACCACACAAATTACTTCACAAGCCCTTAACGATAACACGCCATCTAATCGAAATCAAAAAAATATTTCAAAAAACCTGTTTTTCTACATCGTTGCCGCTCTGTTGATAATATGTGCGGCTGCAATAATTATCGGCGTTAATAAGTCGCCAAAGTCCGAATAAGCATATATTATATTAATAAAATACGGGCTTTACTCAAACACATTGTTAAAAACGTAGAAATTAAAGCTAAAATAATGAATATTATTGACAAAGATAAAAATAAACTGTAAATTGACTATCACTATGCTCGGCGTGGATTCCTGCGCCGATGATTATTAACGCATAAATCCAAAGGTATATATCATAATATTTTCGGGTGCGTTATGTTTTAGAAAGGTGATTTTGTGCTTTATTTTCTTAGTGCTGCGATAGGATATATTCTCGGCAGCATAAATTTCGGGATAATCCTGACGAAGCTTATGTATAAAAAAGATATTCGAAATATGGGTAGCGGTAATGCAGGCGCTACAAACGCTCTTCGCAATTACGGCATATTTTTTGCAATTCTGGTTTTCTTCTGCGATATGCTCAAAGGTCTTGCGGCTGTATGCTTGACAAGGCTGTTTGCAAATGGCGACAGAACCTTATTTTTGCTTGCCGGCGTGTTTGCAGTTATTGGGCACTTGTATCCGATTTTCTTTAAGTTCAAGGGTGGCAAGGGGGTCGCAACAACCTCAGGTGTTATGATTGCTTCCACACCTGTTCTTGCCCCGTATCTTTTCGGGCTGTTTATTGTCATTTCGATAACCACAAGGTATATTTCACTGGCATCTATATGCAGTGTCATCCTTTATCCTATTCTTGTGTATTTTATTTGCGGGCGTTCGATTGAACAGACTGTTTTTGCGGCAATTCTTGCGGTGCTTGTTGTTTTTATGCACATAACCAATATAAAAAGGCTCTTAAAGGGAACAGAAAGAAAGGTTAGCCTAAAGAAAAACAAATAATTAAGGATTTATCGGCATTAGGTTAACTATGCCGATTTTTTATGTTAATAATTGAATAAAAGGTTTATTTTTCCCTAGATATATTGTATACTAATTCTAGAATGATTTTTGTAAATAATTTACTGAAAGGGTGTATCTAGTGAAGCATAAGTTTTTGAAATTAGCCGGTTTATCCGCTGCAGCGGCCTCGGCTGCTGCAATTACCAAAGCTTTTAAAAGAAATGCGATAGACATTGAAGCTATAGGCAAGCAGGTGTCAAAGCAAGTGCGCCTCACACTGCCTGTTGAAAGCGACTACTCCAACGGTGTTGCACTAACTCCGCCAATGGGGTGGTCGAGCTGGAATACATTCAGGAATAAAATAGACGAGCAACTTATATATCAAACAGCTCTCGCAATGAAAAACAGCGGGCTTCTTGATGCGGGTTACTGCTACCTTAACCTAGACGATTGCTGGCAGTCATCAATGAGAACGCCCGAAGGCAAGCTCCAGGGCGACCTTGCCAAATTTCCTAACGGTATCAAGAGCCTTGTTCAAAGGATAAATGAGCTGGGTATAAAAGTCGGCATCCATACCTCAAACGGCACTCTTACATGTGAGGATATGCCCTCAAGCATGGGCTATGAAGAAATTGATGCCATAACCTTTGCGGAGTGGGGCGTTGAATTCTTTAAATATGATTTTTGCCACAATGTGCCTATGTCTACGAGGGCACCGAGAATCGAAAAGATATCCGTCTGCAGGTTTGGTACCGGTGAAGAAACCTATTATTCAATAGACGATGCCGACCTTAGCGGTGAGGCAAGGATAGTCGAGGATGAAAAGCTGGAAAGCGGCAGATATATTTCCGGTCTTTCTTCAAATCTAGGTTCGGTGGAGTTTAATAACATTGAAGCTCCACAGGATGGCGAATATGTTCTGACCTTGTATATCCGAAAAAAGAGCAACGCTAATAAATTTGCGGAAATTCTTGTCAATTCAGAGGATATATATAAAACGACAGTCCCGCCGACAAGGGCATTCAGCCCCGACGGTCGTCATCAAATCACTATTTGCCTGAAAAAGGGAATAAACAAAATAAAAATATATAATCCAATCGCATCGAGGATTGACAGTGCCGCGTATCAATATACAAACATGGGCAGGCTGCTTAAGCAAGCAACAAAGGATTATGCAGAAAAGACAGGTCAGCCAGAAAAGCCGATTGTCTATTCAATTTGTGAATGGGGGCTGAATATGCCATGGAAATGGGGCAGCCATGGGGGCAATTTGTGGAGAACAACGCCCGACATAAAAGCTTTCTGGGCATCTGTTCTGGGCATTTATGAAGTAAATGTCAGGTTATATGATTATGCTCGGCCAGGCGCATGGAATGACCCTGATATGCTTGAGGTTGGCAACGGAAGCCTTACTCTTGAGGAGAATAAGAGCCATTTCACACTCTGGTGCATGATGGCGGCACCTTTGATTCTGGGCAACGATATTAGAAGCTTCATCAAGGATGACGGGACTGTCGACACCGAAAACGAAGCATATAAAATAGTCACGAACAAGGATATGATTGCTGTAAATCAGGATGCTTTGGGCATTCAATGCCGCCGCATTAAATCCAACGGTTTGATGGATACTCTCGTAAAGCCTCTTGAAGGCTCGCAGGCAGCCGTGTGCTTCTTCAACAAGTCCGGCGAGGAGAAGGAATTTGAGCTTAGCATGAATTCTATCGCAAGCCAGATGTTTGTCGAGTTGCCCTTTGCCGATAGTTATGAAGTCTTCGACCTTTGGAATAAAACAATATCTTTCTGTGATGATGAAATTAAGGCTACAGTACCTGCGCACGGCGTCAAGGTGTTTAGGATAAAGGCTATCTGATAAAATAACAGATATTCTTCATTTCAATTTTACCCCCTGCATATTAATTATGCAGGGGGTGTTTTTTTGAACTGCTGTATTACAGAATTGAGAAATAAAGAAGTAATTAACAAGGAGAACGGCTGCCGCCTGGGCAATGTCTATGATGTTGAGGTGGATACCTGCGACGGAAAGGTGGTTGCACTGGTGATTTTTGGCAGACCACGGTGCTTTGGATTATTTGGACGAGATGACGACATCAAAATTCCCTGGCACGATATCTGCATTATCGGCCCCGACACTATTCTGGTGAGCTTCAAGCCCTGTGACACAATACCCAGGCGGAGGCATCGTCAACGCTTTTTTGACGGATTCTTTAGATAAAAAAACCTCCGCTTTCTTGGGCGGAGGTAAAATCTGTTTTCATGATTTCCCGTTTTCGTCAACCCAGTCCTTGTTATAGCCCACATTATCATCGTTAGGCAAAGCAACATTGGTTTTTTCCTGCCGGCTGTCCGGCTGGCTTATCGGCTGAGTAATATATACTCCTGTCATATTGCTTTTTTGGGGGTTTTTGATGTTCTTTTTATTTTCTTCTTCTCTTTTTTTCATTAAATCACCTCAAGGGTAGTATTGGCATTTCCAACGGTTTTAGTGATTGAGGATATATATTCCAAGGTTAAGATATGCCGCAAATGTCAGCCACAGAAGATAGGGTATCTGCAAAATGGATGCCTTTTTGTTTATTTGTGCGAACATTGTAATCATAAACAGAACAAGAATCCAGAGAATCATTAGCCAGATGAACGAAATGAAATATAATTCCCTGTTAAAAAAAAGAAACGGCCAGACAAAATTGAAAAGAAGCTGGGCGATGTAAAGGCAGAGTGCTCTTGGCCTGAGCCACGACCTTGACTTGAGGATGATATATGACGATATGCCCATAAGTATGTAAAGAAATGTCCATACCAATGGGAATATATATGAGGGCGGTGAAAGCGGTGGCAGAACAAGTGAGTTATAGATTTCCGCTTCATTTGTTGTTGCAATGCCTGCAATTGCTCCAACTATTATAGGTAGCGCCAAACAGGCAACGAAAGGTATTATCTGTTTTTTAAGATTAAATGTTTTGCAGAATATCATATCAATCCCTCCCGAAAATATATATGCGATTTTCGCATCTGATATGAAAATTGACAGACTAATCCGCTTGTGTTATATTATTAGGAAGAAAAACATGGTTGTGATTTTATGTGTGCATATTTTGAGAAAAAGGCAATGGTTATTGTTAATCCCTGCGCAGGCAGAAAAAGACTTAGCCCACAGCTTTTGGATATTGCGGACCTTTTCAGCAGGGGTGGAATTGAAACAACGGTTTATACTACATCTGCAAGAGGAGATGCAACATCATTTGTCCAAAGGTATTCGCATAAATTCGATATTATAGTCTGTCGCGGCGGTGACGGAACTTTGCATGAGGTTGTAAACGGAATTCTGACACTTGACAGAAGAATTCCAATCGGCTATATACCTTCAGGCACAACAAATGACCTTGCAAAGAGCCTGGGCATTCCGAACAACGCAAGAAAAGCCATCAGTGTCATTATTAACGGCAAGCCCGTGGGCAATGATGTAGGTCAGTTTAATTCAGATAGTTATTTCACCTATTCAGCTTCCTTCGGCGCATTCACAAGCTGCAGCTATGATACACCTCAATGGATGAAAAACAGGTTCGGGCATGCCGCATATGTATACGAAGGCGCAAAAACCGTTAAGCAGATTCACCCTATCAGGGTTAAGGTCAGAAGCAATGAGTTTGAAACGGATTGGGACGAATTTGTTTTCGGAACGGTTGCAAATTCTCTTTCACTCGGAAATGTAATTAAGCTGGATAAGAATATTGTTGACCTCAATGACGGAAAATTTGAAGTTATGCTTATCAAAAAGCCTGACAGTTTTCAGGCATGGATGGATACGCTAGCGAGCGTTTTTAGCAAGAAATATGACAAAAGATATATTAAATTTTTTCAAAGCTCTGAAATCAATTTAGAGTTTGAGGATGATGTTCCCTGGACGACGGACGGTGAATCCGGTGGTTCTTTTGAGAATGTTAACATAAAAAATATGAAGGATGCAGTAGTTATTTTCAGGTGACATAATGATTTCTGATGCTTGCGGTGCGATGGTCTGCCTCACTACTTTTATTATAGTAAAATGCTGCAGTGCCTCCCTTTTGTAATAATGCTTCATGTACGAGCATAGTATTATGACAAAAAGACAAGGAGGTAACAGCAATGAATGAAGATAAAATTCCGTCATTGCCTCACAATTTAATTCTTGAGGACAGGCGCCTGCTTACCGTTTCAGGTGTTTCGGATGTTGACAGCTTTGACGAGCAGACTGTTGTGATTTTTACCGATAAAGGTGAATTAACCGTAAGAGGCAAAGATTTGCATATTAATAAGCTCAGTGTGGAAATCGGCGAACTGCTCATGGAGGGTCAGATTGTTTCCCTGACCTATTCTGATGAGCAGCCCAAATCATCCGGTTTTTTGAGCAAGGTGTTCAGATAATATGGTCTATTTACCTTCAATGGCAGAGCAGACCGAGGTATTCATCTACTCTCTCGGTCTAGGTTTTCTGCTGGGTGTTTTTTATGATGTTTTCAGGACTATCAGGCTTGCAATTTCTTCTGCCAAAAAAATTATCTTCGTTCAGGATGTATTGTATGTTCTCGTTTGTGCCATTGTAAGCTTTTTGTTCTTTATGGTAGTCAATAACGGCAATATAAGAGCTTATGCAATGCTAGGAGAACTGCTCGGCTGGATTATTTATTATTTCTCATTCGGTGTTTTCGCAATAAGAGCCAGCGCGACTATTATTAAGTACAGAAAAAAACTTTTTTGGTTAATTTATAGAATAGTTAAACCACCATTTATTTGGATTTGCA
>JAAZFZ010000276.1 GCA_012511485.1 Clostridiales bacterium
ACAGCTTAGTTCTTTTATAAGCATTTCAGGCATCCGTCGGTAGGGGATTTGACAAAGCTCCGTGCGGCAACGGTCTGCGAAAATGCACTGTGCTCATTCGCAAAGGAGATAGGCCTCGGCGAGCATCTGGAGCTTGGCAAGGGTGAAATCGTCAGCGGAGGGCGTGAGCGTCCCTCAATCCTTGCAGATGCATTTGAAGCGCTTATTGCGGCTATATACCTCGACGGAGGGATTGAAAAGGCAAGGGAATTCGTACTCAGATTTATCGAAAAATCCGTTAAAAAAGCAAAGGCATATAAGGACTATAAAACCACTCTTCAGGAGATAATTCAGAGAAACCCCGAGGAATGTGTCGAATATGTGCTAGTGGACGAGAGCGGACCAGACCACGACAAGCGATTTGAGGTAGAGGTGCATATAAACAGCAATATAGTCGGCAGGGGCATAGGCAGGAGCAAGAAGCTTGCCGAACAGGATGCCGCAAGGCAGGCTCTTGAGCTGATGGGCATATGAAGCACACAAATGTTGCCCTCTTTGTGCCGCATGAGGGATGCCCGAATCAATGCAGCTTCTGCAACCAGAGGAGCATTTCAGGCAGCACAAAAAGGCTGAATGTAAAGGACATAGACGAGGCTGTCGCAACTGCCCTGAAAACGCAGGCTCAGGGCAGGGAGATAGCCTTTTTCGGCGGTAGCTTCACGGCAATTGAGAGGGAATACATGATATCCTTGCTTCGCACCGCCGCAAAATATATTGACAACAGGAGCTTTACAGGTATCAGGATTTCAACCCGCCCCGATGCGGTTGACGAAGAGATTTGCGAAATACTGAAAAAATACAAGGTTTCGGCGGTGGAGCTTGGAGCTCAGAGTATGGATGATGAGGTACTCTCGCTCAATAACAGGGGGCATACGGCGGGTGATGTTGTCAGGGCAAGCCGTCTGCTAAAAGCCTTAGGATTTGAACTGGGGCTTCAGATGATGACGGGGCTTTACGGCTCCGATGATAATGAGAGCATCGAAACAGCAAGGAAAATTATTGAGCTTTCACCTGATACTGTCAGGATTTACCCCACGGTTGTACTCAGGGGGACGGAGCTTGCAAGGCTTTATGAAAGCGGGGAATATAAGCCGCAGACTACTGAGCAAGCTGTAAAAATTTGCTCGGTTGTGCTTGAAATGTTCCATGAGGCTAATATACCCGTCATACGGCTGGGACTCCATTCGGGCGGAAATGTTATGAGCGGGTATGTCGCTGGCGCATTTCACCCATCGCTGGGCGAATTGTGCAAGGGTGAAATATATCTAAGGCGGGCAAGGCAGGCATTAATGCAGGCAGGCATAGAGAAGGGGAAGGTAAAGCTTTTTGTCAAGCCAGAGGCTATTTCACAGATGACGGGCCAAAAAAGGCGAAATATCGAGGCGCTAAAAGCGGAAGGCTATGACTGCAGGGTTTTGCCCCGTGACGGGCTTGCAGAATATGAGGTAATCATGTAGGGCGGGGGCTTGCTCCCGCCGTTTTGTGCAATTTATGGTTTAATTTATTTTTCGGCAGGCAAGCAAATAAAAATATTATTGTTGATATTCCTCCGAAAAAATAGTAATATTAGGATATACGATTTATTAAAGGCTGGTTAAGATAAATGATTTTAAAAGCACTTGAAATGCAGGGATTCAAGTCCTTCCCCGACAAAACGGTGTTTAAGTTCGGCAAGGGAATAACCTCCGTTGTCGGTCCCAACGGCTCAGGCAAGAGTAATATTTCAGATGCCGTGCGCTGGGTCCTCGGCGAGCAGTCGACAAAGTCCCTCAGGGGTGCCCGAATGGAGGATGTTATTTTCAGCGGGACAAGTGTGCGCAGGGCTCAGGGCTTTGCGGAAGTAACACTCAGGCTCGATAATTCGGACAGGGTTTTGGACTATGACAGTGATGAGGTCTCCGTCACACGCCGCTATTATCGCTCTGGTGAGAGCGAATACATATTTAATGGTGAAAACTGCCGTCTAAGGGATATAAATGAACTGTTTATGGATACCGGCCTTGGCAGGGACGGCTATTCGATAGTCAGCCAGGGGCGTGTTGCTGACTTGATTTCATCAAGGTCTGTGAAACGACGTGAAATGCTTGAAGAGGCTGCGGGCATTTCACATTTCCGATACCGCAGGGAGGAAGCTAACCGAAGGCTTGAGCAGGCGGAGGAAAACCTCATTAGACTGCGTGATATCCTTGCGGAGCTTGAGAGCAGGGTCGGCCCTCTTAAAACGCAGAGCGAAAAGGCTCAGAAATTTCTGGTTCTTTCGGAGGATAAAAAGGAGCTTGAAATCGGACTTTGGCTACATACAATCGAAAAATCAAAAAACGGCCTCAAGGAGCAGGAGCATAAGCTCTCAATTGCCTCCTCACAGTATGAAAGCACGGAGCTTGAGCTTGATGAGCTTGAAGCTAAGATTGAGCAGGTCATCAATAAAGGCAGGGATATCACTGCTGAAATTGAAAACATCAGGCAGAATGCCTCAAGCCTTGAGGAGGAGGCGGCAAGGCTTGACGGGCGGATTGCCGTTGAAAACAACACAATCGAACATAATATAGAATCAATTGAGCGTGTCAGGCGTGATATTGAGTAGGCGACGGGCACTGAGCAGCACATTGAGGGCCAGATAAAAGAGGCTTTTGCAGAAATTGAAGCTCTCAAGGAAAAAACACGGCGCAAATATGAGGAGCTTGCAAATGCGGCTGAGAAAATCAGCGGGGTCAGGCAGGAGAATACCGCCTTTGGCGAGAGGGCTTCGGAGGTTACGGGCAAGCTTTCTGATGTCAACAACGCTCTTTCCGAAAAAAGGGTTGAGAAATCCTCTGTTCTTTCCTCAATTGAGGAATTAAAGCAGAGAATCAAAAGTATAGACGGTGTCATCACATCAAGGGACGGTTTTATTGAAGGTCTGAAAGCTCAGAGGGAAAACTGTGCTGAAAACCTCGAAAAATCCAGAGAGACAACGCAGGAGCTTGAGAACTCCATGTCCGGCTATCAAATGCGTGTGCAAAAGCGCAGGGAAAAGGC
>JAAZFZ010000277.1 GCA_012511485.1 Clostridiales bacterium
ACTGTCAACAATATAAGGCTCGGGGCATTCGCCGCCGTTTGCAACAGCTCCCAAAATCAGCATCATGTGGATGGGATTGACGAGAGTTGTATATTGCCCGATGCCCGCCCAGCCGAGGTCGCAGTCATTGGCTTTTTCAACATTAAAGGTGCTCTTTGCAACAACAATTGAGCCGAGCTTGGATGCCGAGTTAAAGCCCAGAAAGCTCGCAGTCTGTGTCAGCCTTTCGGTACCAAGTTCAATCGCTATCTGCGCAAAGGCGGAATTGCAGGATTCATTTAACGCCTCTTCAAAATTCACCTTGCCGTGAACGCTTCTGCACTTAATTTCACCGTAGGGAGTCTTATGCTTCCCCTCACAGGTAAATATCCTCGAAAAAATATCGGGTATATTTTCAATCGCACTTGCAGCGGTAATAATCTTGAAGGTCGAGCCGGGTGTATATACGCCCGAAATAAAACGGTTGAGGTAGACTCCTTCATATTTTTCCTCATTGTCTATATCGTCAGGTGTGTTTTCAGGGTCATAGGTCGGTGTGGAAACCATGCAAAGTATCTCACCGCTCTTGTAGTTTAACACACCTATTGTCCCTTTATAGCTGCCCAACGCCTTATAAGCAGCCTTGCAAGCCTGTGCATCAATAGTCAGCTTTATATCGTTGCCCATTCCGTATTCTTTAAGCTTATAAACTCCGTCAATAAGGCTGTAGCCCGTAAGCTGGGATTTGTAAACGGAATGTATGCCCGTTGAAATAAAGCCTGCTGAATCGCCTACAACATGGAGAGTGGCCTTTCTGACTGTTTGGTCTTCACTGAATTTTCTCACGGAATCAACTGTTTTTGCAAGTAATTCCCCGTTCCTGTCATAGATGGTTCCCGCTGCGGCAATCTGGCCGGAATTATATATATGCTTGTTTGCCCTGTTAGTCGCCCAGGTCTGCCCGTGTATGATGAAAGAATAGATTAATATTCCGACTCCCGCCAGAAAGGCAAAAATCAGAAAATACAGTGAATAGCCTCTTTTTGTAGCCTTATTCATCCGTTCCACCTCCGCCCATGCCCACACTCCTGATAAAGCTGAGAAGTGCCCAGGAGCAAAGCATACTCGAGCCTCCTCTGCTGATAAAGGGGAGAGTTACACCCGTCAGTGGCAGTAAATCCGTCACCCCGAACACATTGAGAGAAAGCTGAAAAATAAACAAGCCCGCAGCCGCAGCCGCAGCTATAGAATAGAAGGTTGACCTTGCCTTCCTTGCGTTTTTTATAGCAAAGAAGCCTAATACCGTAAAAATCAGAATAACAGTGATTGCAAGAATCAAGCCCCACTCCTCACATAAGATGCCGAAAACAAGGTCAGTAGATGCCGCATATACCTCACGAAGTCTGCCCTTGCCAATGCCAAGCCCAAAAAGCCCTCCGCTCGAAGAATAAATGAGCACCCTCGTTTGCTGAAAGCCCTTTTCGTTAATATATTCCCATACATGACGGTATGTTGCAAATCGATTTGCTACATAAGGCTTGAAATAGATTATCAGCATAGCACCCAGCAGTGCGCCCGTGCAGACCATTGCAATAGTTCTCAGGTCACCGGAACGCATGAATGCAATAATTATAAAGGTAACAAAGAATATCAGCGCAGTGCCGAAATCCTTCATCAAAAACAGCGCTCCTATGCAGCCGATAGAAAATATGACATATCTTGTAATGCTCCTGGTAGTCTGCAGCTTTTCAAGCGTTGCCGCACCCACAAAAATAAATGCCACCTTGACAATTTCGGACGGTTGAATCGAAAACGAGCCAATATTTATCCAGTTAAGCGCACCGTTTACCGCCCTTGCCATTATGAGGTTGAGAGCCAGCAGCCCCACAGCCATAAAGGCGACGGGAAGCCTGAATTTCATTGCCCTGTCGGTACTTCTCATAAACCACAGCATAATGCAGAATATCAGGGAACCGATAATAATTGAAATCAGCTGTTTTACTGCATAGTCGGAATAAATACTGCCCGAAATAACCATGCTGATGCCTGAAAGAAAGAACCCGATAACCTCAAGCTCGATTTTAGATGATTTGAATATTTTTATATCCGTAATAATAAATAACCATTCATATGCTATCAAGCCCAAAAAGGCATAGAGGAGCTTTGGCTGAAGTACACCGTCTCTAAAAACAATCGAAGCCGATGAAACAGCCTGAAAAACGCTCACCATAAGCATTATAGGAAACCACTTGAATCGATTCTCTTTTCTTAAAACTGCAGCTACCATGCCTCACCTTTTTGCGGCTGTTATTCCTCTCCGACCTGACCTTCGGGATTCTCCTCCCCCGCCTGACCTTCCTCCTGCTCAGCTCTAAGCTTTGCCTTATCGCTCATCCTCTTATAAAGGTAAATACCCACAACACTTGCAACGGCTGTGATGGCATAGATAATAATAGCTGCCGTCCAGTTCTTGACGCCCAAAGCCTCACCGCACATTGTGGAGGTGATAATAGACGGTATTCTCGCAATTCCCGTCAGAATAAGAAAAACCCATAGCTTCATTGGCGTCAGCCCGATAAGGTATGTTATTACATCCTTTGGAGTTCCGGGTATCAGATAGATAATGAATAAGGTTATGCCGAGCTTCTTCTGGTTGTGCAAAAAGCCCAGTGATTCAATCTTTTCCTTCGATACAAAGGTCTCCACAATCTTCATACCGAAAATTTTAGTCAGAATTATTATAATCGCAGAGCCGATTTCAGTACCCAGCATACACCACAAAAACCCCCACCATGTGCCGAAAACATAACCGGCGCCTATTTCAAGCGGCTCTGCAGGTATTATTTTAATTACTGTCTGAAACGCTCTGATGCCTACAAATACTACCTCGCCCAATTTGCCGTAGTTTCTGAGCCATGCTCTGAAGCCCTCGGCATCTGATACAAATGCCCAAAGCTGTTTTCCATAAAGCCAATAGACTATAATAAACGCTGCGGTAACCAATATCAGACCTGCAACAATTGCTGATTTTTTTCCAAAATTATCCTTGCTTCTTAACGATTTAATATAATTCAAGTATAAATCTTCCTATCTTATATATAACTTATAGTACTGTTTTATTATACTATTTTTACGGTATGCCAAAAACATATCCATATAATATCATACTTTTTGGAAAATAAAAAGCCCCCCGATTAATCGGAAGGCTGATTTTTATACCCTGAAAACTGAACAAAGGGAGAAGTATATGCAAAGGATTGTAAAGACCAAGCTAATGGTCAAGCCCTCGACCTATTAGTACTGCCAAGCTCAACGCATCACTGCGCTTACACATGCAGCCT
>JAAZFZ010000278.1 GCA_012511485.1 Clostridiales bacterium
AACAAAACCGCACTAACTCCCGTCTATACAGTATAATGGCTATTGAAAGGGGCGGGATTATGAAAAGAATCCTTTATTTAATGCTAATGGCGGCTGTCATATTCTCCTTGGCGGCCGGATGTACTCCTCAGGCAGAGGAGCCGGAGGGTGGAGACGAAACAGCCGAGCCCGGCCAGCATATTAGTGCAGAAGAAAGACGAAGGATGGACCTGTATATTGCGGTTATGGAAGGGGCTTTCCGTGAAGAAAACGGCGGTGACGGGTTTATTGCGGTAAAGCTGGATACTCTGGAGGGGCTAAGCAGCGAAGCAAAACTTGAGGTGCTCAAAGAACTCGGTCATCTGTCACCGAAGGTGTACCGCGAAGAGGATGTTATGAATGATGATACCAAGTTCCAGTTTGACGATGAGGGAAGGACGGTAAGGACCCTGAACGGGTCGCTGCTGTGGGTGAATGTACATAAGTACAATGCAAACAGGGCCGAAATAACAGGGGTGTCCTGGTTTGGCAATCTGGGGGCCGTGTTCCCACGGTATGAAGCGATTTACAGAGACGGCAAATGGCAGTTGACGCTAATCAATATGGCAGTGTCCTGAAGGCCCGGCCTGCGGGGTTTTAGGCTAGAGAGGAAGGAAAAATTCAGGTATAATCTTCCAAGCCACAAAACGAGTTCTGAAAGGGGGCCTATTAAATGACGGATATCGTGTACATAGTAAGGCAGGAACTTATTGACAATGCCGATGAGGCGACAAAAAAGAACGGCAAGAGATTTTTCAGGGAAGAAGTCCAGTTTTACGGAGTAAAAACAGCAACGGTCACAAAGATATCAAAAAAGGTTTTCAAAAGCATTAAAGATCTTCCCAAAAAAGAAATTTTCGATCTGTGTGAACAACTGTGGAAGTCGGGAATGATGGAGGAATCCTTTGTTGCCTGTGACTGGTCGTATAAGATAAACAGGCAGTATGCCGAAGATGACTTCCCAGTATTTGAGAGATGGGTAAACGAATACGTGAGCAATTGGGCATCCTGCGATACCCTCTGCAATCATACAATAGGAACCTTCCTGGAAATGTATCCGGCCTACATAGAAAAACTCAAAGAGTGGACCGGGTCGGAGAATAGATGGGTCCGGCGTGCATCCGCCGTCTCCCTTATAGTACCGTCCAGGAAGGGACTGTTTAAAGAAGATATATTTGAAATTGCAGACAGGCTGCTGCTGGATACCGATGACCTGGTTCAAAAAGGTTACGGCTGGATGCTGAAATCCGCGTGTAATTATTATGAAGAGGACGTATTCCGGTACGTGTTAAGCAAGAGGGACATAATGCCCAGAACCGCATTAAGGTATGCAATAGAAAAGATGCCCAGGGAAAAGAAACAGGATGCAATGAAAAAAGATAAGCCCAAGCCCACCTATCTTGGGGAGGTAATATCGGTAAGCGGTGACGGGGATTTGACAAACGATTGAGGGACGGGTTAGGGGACAAAAGCAGCTCAAGGACGCAATTGTAGTAAAATTCGAAGGTTGTTTTTGAAATGGGAGGGTGTCAGTGAAAAACAGAACAAAAAACACTTTATTACTGGTGATGGCCGTGATAGCCGAATTTGCAGTTTTGATCGGTCTTATTCAATTTCAACAAAATATTCTAATGAGTTTTTCATTGCCTATTCGAGCTATGTTAATGATAGTCATACAGTGGGCGTTGCTAGTTGTTCCTGTAGCTTTTATGATATGTAAAAAGACACATTTGAAGGATATAGGATTTAGCAATAGGTATATAACAAAACAGATTTTAATTGGCCTGACAATCGCTGTTGTATTGTCGCTAGTTTTCACAGTTATTCCGATTCTATTGGGATTTAAGGAGTTCGTTGGCTCTACCACTTATACTCAACCATGGCAGTTCGTTTATCAATTTGCATATATGACGATTGGTGTTGCTTTAGCCGAGGAGGTTTTCTATAGAGGTTTTCTTTTTAAATATCTTTTAGATATAAATCATTCAAAATGGTTTGCAATTATTGTATCATCGCTTATTTTTGGGTTATCGCATATAATTAATGGTGACGCTATTCAGGTGTTTACGACTTCCTTATTGGGTATTTTCTTTTTCTTGTGTAGGGATAAAATCAAAAATTGCAGTATGCTTTCTTTAATTATTGCCCATGGTTTTCATAATGCACTAATCACATTGTTAGTTGCAGTGCTATAATCAAGATAATAGGTATATTACATAATTCACATTCTTCCTACCTTTCGTAAAAATCCCCCCTCTGGTATAATCTGGATAACATTACAATACGGCGGAGAGTATATGATAATAGTCATTACCGTCCCAAGACGAGAAATATAAAAACCCTGAAACCCTTGATACG
>JAAZFZ010000279.1 GCA_012511485.1 Clostridiales bacterium
GATTGAAGCTCTGAGATATAACCGTATAGGCTTTATTGTGTGATTATTTAAAATTTTTCATAAGAGAGGTTTGAGAATGATGAAGAAGGTAATGGCAATTCTGCTGGCTGTTTCTATGCTTGCATGTTTTGGCACTGTTGCATCCGGCGCAGAGAGGGTTGATTATGTTATCACAAACCCATATCAGGCTGTTGACTGGAGCACATGGGGTCAGTATAATGCGGACCTTCACTGCCACACAATAGCAAGTGACGGCACAACGGATTTCAACGAAATGGTCATGCGCCACTATGATATGGGCTTTGATGTCCTTGCCGTGACCGATCACAACACCATAAGCTATAGCTGGACCGAGCAGAATATAGTCCCTGTTGTCAAGTTTGCGGGTATGATGTCGAGAAAGATTTATAAAATGCCCACAATGCTCTCGCAGCAGGAGTATGAAGATATTCACAACGGCGTAGGCAGGGACGGCAGAGGTATGCTCAGAGTTCCCAACGGCGTCGAGCTAAATACTCTGGGGTTAAGCAATCATATTAACGCCTTTTTTACGGATTACGGCAACGGCGCACAGGGTGTTTACGGTGATTATGAAACTCCCGTCAATAAGGTAGAACAGAGCGGAGGTTTGACGGTTATTAATCACCCCGGTGAATATACGGGTGCCAAGGAATATGATGATAACGGAGAAAAAACCTACGGCAACGGCAGATATGCCGACAAATTTGCAAAGCTTTTCCTTAATTACAACACCTGCCTGGGCATTGACATAAACAGCAAGGAGGACGGCAGAACAAAGAACGACCGTGTTTTGTGGGACCAGGTTCTTCAAAGGACAATTCCGCACGGCAGAAATGTTTTCTGCTTTGCAACAAGCGATGCCCACAATGTTAATGTTGTCGGCTGCGGATGGACGGTTATGTGCATGAGGGAAAATACAATTGAAAACTTCAGAAACTGCATGGAGACAGGCGCATTTTTTGCCGCAAGCCGTTTTGATAAAAACATATCAGAGGTTGCAAGGCTCAGTGAGGAATTGGGTAGGGACCTTGGCACAACCTTTGAGGCAAAAGAGGATGCCCCGGCACCAAAGGTCAATAACATTACAGTCAACAACACTTTAGATACTATTACAATTCAAACTGAAAACAGTGAAATCATCGAATGGATTGCAGACGGAAAAGTCATAGCGACAGGCAGCACCATTTACCTTGATGATTATTCACAGGAGATAGGCTCATATGTCAGGGCTCAGGTCTTCGGCGAGGGCGGCATACTCTACACTCAGGCCTTTCCGCTTTCATATGACGGCGCTCCCGCAGCCAGTGAGATACCTGAGGTACACGACGGCTCAAAGCTTTTGAGGCAGGTAGCGGATTTCATTTATAACATACTTTCTAAATCCTACCTTTTCAGCTGGATAGTAAATGTCCTTCAGGGCTGGTAAAAGATAATCCCGATAGCTTTCATCGGTTTTTTTGGGTGATATATGCGTAAAAAAATAAAAACAGCCGATTTGAACTGACGGCGTTCTATTATAGTCTGCAATAGCAAAACCCGCCCGAAAAGGAAATTACTCCCTTTGGGCGGGTAAGTTTATTTTAGTTTGAGTTTTATCAGACGGAAACGCCCGTCTGATAAATTCTGACATAGTCTACAATGAATTCTGTTGAAAATCCGGGCTGCTCGGTAATCTCACTGGGCATTTCCAGCGAGAGTATCGCATATTCAGGCGCCTGAGATACTCCGTCGGCAAACGAGGTTCTGTCTGCCTCAACTCCGTTAATATAGAAGATATATTCATCCTCTGTCCATTCAAGGCCGTAGGTATTATATTGAGTGTAAATCCCGCTGCCGTAATAGTTGCCCATGCGTAGGGACTCAAGCCCGTCACCGTAACCGCCGACATGGACATTAAGAGAAACCGAATCCTGACCGAGTGCTTTATCATAATTGAACGCTTCAAAAATATCAATTTCAGCTCCGCCTATGCCGCCGTTTGAAAGCTCCTCACTTGCCATTCCGGTGGAGTTGAGCCAATATGCGCTCCAGAAGCCGCCGCCCTTTGAGCATATGCAACTGACTTCAAAATAACCCGTTGTGTATTCCTCGATGGTTCTTATCATGCCGGTGTACCAGCCCTCGCCGTAACCTCCATCAGTTAGATATTCGGCTGTGATTTTGAGGTTGCCGTCCTCAACCCGAACCTGACTCGGCGCATTGAAGCCGCCGCGCCTGGCACCGTTTGCTCTGTACTCCCACTTAGTGAGGTCGAGCGCTGCGCCGTCAAACTCATCCTCAAACACAATATAGTAGTCGTCAAGGTTGAGCTGCTGCCCCCGTGGTGTCTGAGGCAAATCAAACAGAACAAACCCGAAAAGCTCAACAATAATCATTATCAGTGATATTGTTTTGGCAATTGTATCAGACGAGCGCAATGCCTTAATTGCGTTGATTGCTCTGCCCAAAGCATTTATTTGCCTTGGATTAAAAATTTTTTTAATCAGACCCATACATTATCCTCCTCCTTTATTCAATATAGAATTCCTTCATATCGTCAAGCCTTATGCAGGCAAGAGTGCTGTCATCTTCCGGGCTTTCCGCCGGGAAGTTGAGAGAAATAATGTTTTTGCCCTTGATTATTTTGCCGCCATCCCCTTCTTCGGGGGAAAGTGCAAAAACAAGGGTTTTATCGTCGAAATAACTGTCGCCCATGTGCGGCTCATTGAGCACAAAGTCTTGGACAGCGTAATCCTCAAGGCTTATGCCTGCCTTAAAATTCCTTATTCCGCTGTATGTCAGAACATATTCCTTGCCTTTGACATTAATAATATCGTAGGGGACGAACTCGTCCATATAATCGAGGATTGCCTCTCTGTCGTCTGGCTCAAGCTGCATAAACTGCTCAAAGGTGACCCTTCCCCCCTGCTTAATCCAGCTTGCAAAAATCGAGGCTTCATCCTGCTAAAGAAAACCTGCAATTGTGTTTGCCTGAGCGTCTGCAGGAATGTTTTTGAAGCATTTGAGAAACATATATTCGTTTCTGCCGAGAACAGTAAAGACATTCGGCCTTTCCATCAAATCTAAGAGGAGCTTTACAGGCTCAGGGCCGCAGTCAATGACATCACCCAGAATAAAAAGCTCGTCTGACTGCTTGAAGGAAAGCTTGCCCAGCAGCTTCTTCCATATTTCGAGGCGCCCGCAAAGGTTCCCGGTAACATAAATCATACTCTACCCCCGCAAATTTATTGATATTTGCATATATAAAATATATCATGATTTCCATTTAGTGTCAATTATTATAATGGGCGGGTTAAAGTCGAATCATGTACAATTGAAATGAAAAAAAGGGTTTAATATTAAAGTGGGGTTTACTTTTGAAAACGCTGTTGATATAATTGATAAAGCAGTGAATATTTAGTGAAAGGTCAAGAAGTTAATGTTATCTTCAAAGCAAATAATTGAAAAAACCAAAAAATTTGGTGCGGCAAATTATAAACCAAAGGATGTTGTTATTGAGCACGCATCGGGAGTTATGGTTTTTAACCCTGAGGGTGAGCAGTTTTTCGATATGCTCAGCGCATATTCGGCACATAATTTCGGGCACCTGCACCCGGAGATTGTGGCGGCTGCCAAGGAGCAGCTCGATAAGGTTACCCTGACCTCAAGAGCCTTTCATAATGCAGTGCTTGGCGA
>JAAZFZ010000280.1 GCA_012511485.1 Clostridiales bacterium
CACATACCCTTTTCGTGCACCCGGAATTATTTTTTTAATTATACCATTTAGCTTATATATTTGGAATAATTTGTGAAAATTCCGTAATTGGTATTGTAAGAAAAATAATAACAATATATAATTGAATTACATCGTAGAAAGTTTTTAGGAGGAATCAAAATGTTTAAAAAAGCCCTAGCGGTTATTCTTTCTGTCTCTGTTCTGTTTGCAGCGTTTACACTGCCTGCAAACGCTCTTTCAGTTTCAGGTTTCAAAGATAGCATTACAAACAGTTTTTATACAATAGCAGATAAGGTTATTCAACTGCTGGTAGGAGGTATATCCTCACTTATCAAAGACCCCGGTTGGCAGAATAAGGAGGATTATGTAAGTGAAGGATTTTTGGAGGGCATGAGCGAGGACGAGTTTGAGGACACTGCATCGGATTCCGCTCGCTGGTATGTCGGCTACAGCAGTGCTTCCCTCCTAACGGGCAATGAGCTTGATGGGAACCATTATGTCGGTGGCAGCCTTTCTATTACAAAAAAGGTTGCAACCGCAATATATGATGACCAGAAGGTTAGAACGGTTGCAATGTCCGATGGGAGAGGCATCTCTATATTTGCTTCACTTGACACCTATGGGCTGGTAAACACCGATATTCGTGAAATCCGTAGAAGGCTTGCAGATTATGCAAGTGAAAATAATATTATCAGCATTAATATTTCCTCACTTCACCAGCATAGTTGCATTGACACCCTTGGCATGAACGGCGACCTTTTGCGAGCTGCTTTTATTGCCCCGATAAATAATATTTTGGGGATAAAAAACAAGAACGGCAAAAACGAGGAGTTTATGGAAAACCTCTATGTTACTGTTGCTCAGTCTGTAAAGGATGCGGTTGGCGACATGGCTGAAGGTCAGCTCTATTTCGGAACTGTTGATGCCTCAGAGTATATTAAGGATAAAAGAGACCCGCAGGTTTTTGATTCAAATTTAAACAGACTTCGTTTTGTGCCCAACAACAGTGAAAAACCTGAAACCTGGATATGCAACGGCGGCATTCACTGTGTTGGCAATGGTGCGGCAGGCACGGCTGTTACGGGAGATTATCCTTATTATATTGAGAAATATATTAATGAGTACGAAGGGGCGAATTTCATCTTCATTCAGGGTGCGGAGTGTGCAATAACAATGCTCAGCTCAACAATAACACCTGATGAGGTAATTGAGGCCCAGTTCGGTAATCAAAGGTACGCAACCCTGGCAGCATATGGCACAAGGCTCGGAGAACTGCTTTGTTCAATTGATAACGATGTCTATGTTGAGCCTATTTTGAACATAGCAAGCAAGGAAATAAGATTGCCGATTGAAAATAACATTCTGGTTTTTGCCGCAAAATGCGGCCTGCTCTCGCATACCGTTCTCAAAACAGACTCAGGCTACGAAATCGTTACCGAAATCTCCTATGCCGAATTCGGGGAGAATCTTGCCGTTTTATTGGCGCCGGGTGAGCTTGCTCCGGAAATACCTTTCGGCGGCGCTGATACGCCTGAGAACTCCTGGAGCGGGGCCAGCTGGGATTACCCGCCATTGAATGAGCGGGTCTCAGGCAGAAAGCTTGTTGTATTTGGCATAACAAATGACCAGATTGGTTATATTCTCACGGATAACAACTGGCACTCAATACTTACGGAAAACGAAGAAATTAATGCTTGCGGGCGGCGTGTAGGTTCAATAATAACCGAACACTATCTGGAGCTATGCGGAAGGTTTAACTGAGAAAAGATATAATTAAGATAAAAACACGGATACGGTTTTTGCCGTATCCGTGTTGCCTGTTATATTGAATCTCAGGCCTTTTTGCGGGGAAGGCTTTGCATAAATCCCGCTTGGCATAAAGCCCGTATATCTGAATTACAGTATAACCTCCCGCCCTGTCTGAGCGGACTCATAAATTGCACTGAGTATTTTTATCATATCAAGACCCTGCTGCGGCTTATAAATCGGCTCTACAC
>JAAZFZ010000035.1 GCA_012511485.1 Clostridiales bacterium
CTCATAGGTACAAATCCCGGCAGGCAGGAGCTGAGCTCCTTTGCACTCGCACTTGCCGGCGTTGCCGGAGTGTATGCTCCGCGCATCATTTCACAATATGTGTATCAACGCATAATGCTCACAGTATCACAGTCCACCCTGAACAATTTGCGCAGGGATTTGTTTGAGCATATGCAGGACTTGCCGATAAACTTCTTTGACTCTCATACTCACGGGGAGCTTATGTCCCGTTTCACAAACGATACCGAGGCGGTACGTGAGGCTATCAGTCAGGGCATGGTTCAAATTTTCTTCTCGGTGATTTCCGTTGTCGGAACCTTCATAATGATGCTGGTGCTTTCATGGAGGCTTACGATTCTTGTCATAATTATGCTGGCAATAATGATATTTACAGTCAGAAAAATAGGCCGCCAGAGCGCAAAGTTTTTCAGAAAGCAGCAGAAATCTATTGGTGCTGTCAACGGCTATATTGAGGAGCTTATCGAGGGGCAGAAGGTTGTCAAGGTGTTCAGTCACGAAGAGCCTACAAAGGCAGGCTTCAAGAAACTTAATAAAGACCTTGAATATGCCGCATCAAATGCCCATACCTTTGCAAGCATTATTATGCCTATTATGGGCAACCTCTCCTACTTTCACTATGCGGCTACCGCAACGCTCGGAGGTTATCTCATCATTAACGGCATAGGCGGCATGAATTTAGGTGTGCTTGCCTCCTTCCTTCAGTATACCCGCCAGTTTTCACATCCTATTACTCAGGTTTCACAGCAGTTTAACAATTTCATTTCAGCCCTTGCGGGTGCTGAAAGGATTTTTGAAATAATTGACGAAAAGCCTGAGCAGGATGGCGGATATGTAACCCTTGTAAACGCCAAGGAGGATGAAAACGGGAGCATTACGCAGTGCGAGGAGAGAACGGGCATTTGGGCGTGGAAACACCCGCACGGCGACGGCAGCCTTACCTACACGAGGCTTTGCGGAGATGTCAGATTTGAAAATGTAACCTTCAGCTATGACGGCAAAAAGACTGTGCTTGACAATATCTCACTCTATGCAAAGCCCGGCCAGAAAATCGCCTTCGTAGGCTCCACGGGTGCGGGTAAAACAACTATTACAAACCTTATCAACCGTTTTTACGATGTGAGTAGCGGCAAAATAACCTATGACGGAATAAATGTTAAAAAGATAAAAAAGGACGACCTGCGCCGCTCTCTTGCAATGGTTCTTCAGGATACCCACCTGTTCAACGGGACCGTCAAGGAAAACATTGCATACGGCAAGCTTGATGCAACGGATGAAGAAATAATAAATGCGGCAAAGCTTGCAAATGCAGATTCATTTATAACAAGGCTGCCGCAGGGCTATGAAACATTGCTATCGGGCGACGGAACAAACCTTAGTCAGGGGCAAAGGCAGCTGCTTTCAATTGCTAGGGCGGCGGTTGCAAATCCGCCTGTTCTTATTCTTGACGAGGCAACAAGCTCAATTGATACCAGAACCGAAAGGCTTATAGAAAAGGGAATGGACAAACTCATGGAGGGCAGGACTGTGTTTGTCATAGCGCACAGGCTATCCACTGTCAGGAATTCAGATGCGATTATGGTACTTGAAAACGGAACAATAATTGAAAGAGGCAACCATGAAGCGCTCCTTGCCCAGCAGGGCAAATATTATCAGCTCTACACCGGGCAATTTGAGCTTGATTGATTACTGTTTTGCTCAAAAGAAATACAGCAAATGCAGTAATTGACAATAATATTATTGTATTGTATAATTAATAATCAAACAGTTTTCTATTCGAAAGGAGAAACTAAATAATGGATGACCCTGACCCTGCTACAGGAATATTTGTTAAGCTGCTCTTTCTGTTTATACTGATAATGATTAACGCATTTTTTGCAATGAGCGAGATTGCCATTATCTCTTTAAACGACAATAAAATCGAAAAAATGGCTAATGAGGGCAGCAAAAAGGCTAAGCAGATATTAAAATTGACACGCAATTCGAGCAGCTTTCTTTCAACAATTCAGATAGGTGTTACTCTTGCCGGCTTTCTCACCTCCGCATCCGCATCTCAGTCATTTGTTGATATGCTCTCAGGTGCCATTCTGCAAACAAGCATCAAAGTCCATATTCCCGCAGGAGTTATCAACAGCTTCTCACTTTTTATTATCACGGTAATTATGTCCTACTTTTCACTGGTTCTCGGTGAGATTGTGCCGAAAAAAATCGGTATGTATGCACCGGAGAAGGTTTCTCTTGCCGTGGTCGGTTTTTTGAACTTTTTTTCAAAGCTCGCAAAGCCTTTTGTTAAAATACTGTCCCTTTCGGCTAACGGTGTTGTTCGCCTGATGGGTATAGACCCCAATGCCAATCTTGAATCTGTCACAGAGGAAGAAATTCGCATGATGGTCGATGTCGGCGGGGAGCATGGAGTTATTGAAGATGTCCAGAAGGAAATGATAAACAACATTTTCGAGTTTGACGATATTGATGTTGGGGATATTATGACACACAGAACCGACATGGTTGCCGTAGAGGCAGATGACCCGCTTCAGGAGGTTATTGATATAGCTATTGACGAGGGTTATTCCAGAATCCCCGTCTATGACGATGACCCCGATAATATTATCGGCATCGTTTATATTAAGGATTTGCTTAAATTCATAGGCAACGATTTGCCTGAGGATAAAAAGCTCAGAGATTTCATGCGCAGTGCATACTATGTGCCGGAAACAAAGCGCTGCGGCGAGCTGTTTAAGGAAATGACCGCAAGCCATGTTCAGATGGCTGTTGTGGTCGATGAATACGGAGGCACTGCGGGCATTGTAACGCTTGAAGATTTGCTGGAATCAATTGTCGGCAATATTCAGGACGAATATGACAATGAGGAGGAGGAAATCTCAAGAATCAACGAAACAACTTTTACAATTGACGGAATAACGGATATCGAAGAGGTTGACGAGCTTGTAGGCGCAAAAATCCCGCAAGGAGATTATGATACACTCGGCGGTTTCATTATAAGCAATCTCGGTTTTCTGCCCAGGGACGGTGAAATGAATGAAGTGGTTTATGAAAACCTTAGATTCACCGTTCTTAATGTTGAGGACAGAAGAATCGGTAAAATAAGGGTTGAAATACTGTCCATTGAAGAGGACGAAGACGAAAAAGAAGAAGATTAAAATCTTTTTTGGATAGAGAGGGTAATAATATGTTATTCTTTAAAAAGCTGGCGAGCGTTCTTGTCAGTATGATTCTTCTCCTTGTAAGCGGCGGCACAAATCCGCCGGAAATAAAGGAACCTGTTCTCTATCCCTTTGTCATGGTTCACGGCATGGGGGGTTGGGGGACTACAAGCTCCATTAACTCCGTTGCACCTTACTGGGGTGCAACAACGGGCAATCTTATAGAGTATCTCAATGAGAAGGGCTATGACTGCCATGCCGCGTCTGTCGGACCTTTCTCGAGTGCGTGGGACAGAGCATGTGAGCTCTACGCTCAGTTAACGGGGACTACTGTTGACTACGGTGCCGCTCACAGTGCAGAATACGGGCATGCCCGATTTGGACGAACATACGAAAAGCCGCTGTTTGAGGGCTGGGGTGAGCCAGATGCAAACGGAGACCTGAAAAAGGTCAATCTCTACGGCCACAGCTTCGGGGGTGCTACCGTCAGAATTCTGGCGCATCTTTTGGCTTACGGCAACAGGGAGGAAATTGCTGCCACCGCTTCGGATGAGATTTCACCTCTCTTCACCGGCGACAAGGCAGATTGGATTTTCAGCGTGACTACTCTTGCCGCACCGCATAACGGCACAACGCTGCTCTACACTCTCAATGAAGATATGATTAACACGATAATTGATTTATTTTATGCCGGCGTTTCCCTTATCGGCAGCACCGACTTGAATGATATCATAGATATGCAGCTGCTGCAGTTCGGTTTTTCGAGGGATAACGGCAGGTTTGACCTTGCATATGACAGAATTATGGAGCTTGCTCAAACACAGGATAATGTCTTTCATGACCTTACTCTTGACGGAGCAAAGCAGCTAAATTCCACAATAACCACGGTGCCGGGCGTCTATTACTTCTCATTTGCAGTTCAGGGCACAATCAAAAATGAATCCACGGGTTTCCATGAGCCGACTGCCGATATGCTCAATGTGCTCATGCCTCCCGCAACACTTATGGGCAAATATTCCGAAAATGACAAAACTGATTATCCGATAAATGAAGATTGGCTGCCCAATGACGGGCTGGTGAACACCATATCCTCATATGCTCCGTTCATTGATGCTTCCACAGAATATATTGAGGGTGCGCATATAAAAGGTGTTTGGCAGAAGATGCCGCTTACATACGGTGACCATGGTTCAGTCATAGGCCTTATGGCAGAAACTGAGGAAACACGCACTTTCTATATGAATCATATGGATATGATAAACTCTCTTACATAAATAAGGAGCAAAGCTATGGTACGGTTGCCTGTAATTCCCTGTCCTGATTTTGTTGAATATCTCGGTGGTGAGGTGCAAATTACCCCCGATTTTCCCTTAACAATAACTGAAAACGCCGAGGGCTTTGACCCAGAAGGCTATGAGCTTAAAATAAGCTCTGATGGCGTTAGCATCAGAGCTGCCCGCGGTGCGGGCATTTTTTATGCCGAGCAGACCCTAAAGCAGCTAAAAGTCATGGGCAGGGTTCCCTGTGTGCTGATTAAGGATGAGCCTGCCTTTAGATACAGAGGCATTATGCTTGACAGCGTGCGCCATTTCACTGAGCTAGAGGGAATCAAAAAGCTTATTGATGCCGCCGCCATGTTTCAATTAATTGTCTTTCACTTGCATATGACCGATGACCAAGGCTGGAGAAACCAAACACTAGCATGGCAAAGGCTCACGGAAATAGGCTCAAAGCGCCCCGCTTCTGAATTCGGTAATGAAAACGATATGCGCAAATACGGCGGATATTACACAAAGCAGCAGATGCGTGAAATTGTTGACTATTGCTCAAAGCGCCATATTGAGGTTGTTCCGGAAATTGATATGCCCGGTCATACACGTGCTATTCTTGCCTGCTACCCTGAGCTTTCCTGCACAGGGGAGCAATTAAGCGTCGGCACAAAGCAGGGCATTTATTCTGATATACTCTGTGCGGGTAACGATAAGGTATTTGACCTTGTTTTCGATGTGCTCAGCGAGGTTATGGAAATTTTTCCCTCAAAGAGAATACACATCGGCGGTGACGAGGCTCCTAAAAAAAGGTGGCGTGAATGCCCTAAGTGCCAGAAGAGGATGAAGGAGCAGGGTCTTAACAACGAGGAGGAGCTGCAGGGCTGGTTCGTTAACAGGATTGTTGATTTCCTCGCCGAGCACGGCAGACAAGCCATTGCATGGAATGAAAGCCTCAAGAGCGGTCTTATAAAAGACAATGTCGTGATACAATACTGGATGGATAAAAAGGGTTTGAGTCAGGCTTTTGCAAACAACGGCGGCAGCATTATAATTTCCGATTTCTATAAATATTATCTTGATTATCCCTACGGCATGACGCCGCTTAAAAAAACATATAACTTTAATCCCCTCATAGAAGGGCTCAACGAGCAGGGCAAAAAAAATATTTTCGGCATCGAAGCGACAATATGGACAGAATATATGTGCGACTTTAATAAGCTGTGCCATATGACCTTCCCACGTGCTGCGGCAGTTGCGCAGACGGGGTGGGCAAAGCGCGGCAGCATGGACTGCGAGAGCTTTATTGAAAAATTTAAGGCTTTGACGCCGATACTTAAAGATTTGGGGATTACTCCTGCCCCGGAGAGCGAATGGAACCCGAGTGTTTTCAGTAGAGTCGGCACTGTTGTTAAGTTCTTTTCAAATGCTTTGAACTGGGATATGATAAGGGGCAGACAATGACGGAGGTATGCTATGAACGCCAAGGCAAATGAATATCTCGGTTCCGGGATAACGGCTGTTATTTCTCAAGAGCATGGTTTCGGAACGGACGCACTGCTGCTGGCCTGTTTTGCATCACCAAAAAGTGTTGACAGAATCTGTGACCTTGGCACAGGCTGCGGCATTATCCCGCTGCTGTGGTGCAGAGATAAGCGTGAAGGCCTGATAACTGCAGTCGATATCCAGCGCTCAGCCTGTGAGCAGGTTAATAGGGCAATTGAAATAAACTCTTTGCAGGGCAAGCTTGAAATAATCAATGCCGATTTAAGGGAGCTAAAGGGTGTTCTTCCCTTAGGGGTTTTTGATTTGGTTACAATGAACCCTCCCTACAATGCTGCAAACGCCGGCATGAAAATTTCGAGCGATGATGCTGCCTGTATTGCAAGGCATGAGGTTATGTGCAGCCTTGCAGACGTAATGAGAGCTGCAAGCAGTCTGCTTCGTTTTGGAGGCAGGTTCTGCCTGTGTCACCGTCCGGAGAGGCTTTGCGATATCTTTTGCCTGATGCGCGAATACTCTATAGAGCCTAAAAGGCTCCGCCTTGTCTGCCATCGAGAGTCAACCGCTCCTTGGCTTGTCCTTGTCGAGGGCAGGAAGGGAGGCAGGCACGGCATGAAAATAGAGCCGCCACTTATAATTATGGACGGGAACGATTATTCGAATGAAATGAAGACTATCTACAGTGAATATGAAAAACAAAAGGTGTTAAATTCATGAGTAAACTTATGGTTGTGGGAACTCCTATCGGCAATTTGCGTGACCTTTCGCCCAGAGCACTCAGCGCTCTAAACGAATGTGACTTCATTGCCGCAGAGGATACGAGAGTAACAATAAAAATTCTCAACCATTTCAATATAAAAAAGCCCATGGTCAGTTACCATGAGCATAACCGCCGTGAGCGGGGCGAGCAGATAGTGGCAAAAATCCTCTCAGGCGAAAGCTGCGCTCTTGTCACCGATGCCGGGATGCCTGCAATATCCGACCCCGGCGAGGAGCTTGTCAGGCAGTGCCATTCAAACGGAGTCAAGGTTGAGTCCGTGCCCGGCCCGTGTGCCTTTGCAACCGCTCTGGCTATTTCAGGTATGCCTTCGGGGCGATTCACCTTTGAAGGCTTCCTTAGTGTTAACAAGCACAGCAGAAAAGAACACATCGAATCAATTGTAAGTGAGGAGAGGACGATGATTTTCTATGAGGCTCCTCACAAGTTGCCCGCCACCCTGCGCGACCTTGCTGAGGCATTGGGCGACAGAGAGATTGCAATTGTCAGGGAGCTGACGAAAATCCATGAAGAGGTTATCATTTCAACTCTTTGCAGGGCAGCAGAGGATTATGCCGATAACACTCTTTTGGGGGAAATCGTTCTGATAATCAGCGGCGCTCAGAAACCCGAGCCTGTAAAAATATCCTTGGATGCTGCGGCAGAGCTTGCAAAGGGTTATGTTTCGGGCGGAATGACTGCAAGTCAGGCGGCAAAATCCGCCGCAAAGGAAACAGGATATAAAAAAGGTGAAATTTACAAGCTGTTGATGGAGTGAATTATGGAATTATTAATTAAATATTGGTATTTGGTTCTGGCAATAATTGCGGTGCTTATACTGACGGTTTTTGTTATTATAAAAGCTGCAAAATCTGTTAGGCTTTCAAGAATCGAAAAGGAAAACTTCATAAAAAAGCTTGAGCATGAAAAGGATTTGCGTCAAAGCTTCAAGGTGATATCAAATGAGAGCTTCAACATACCCGAAAAATATCGGCTGCTCGAAGGCCTTGCCATGAATGTGCAGATGCAGGTGGAAAATCAAACTGATACTGCTGCCGCCTTTCTCGCACTTCCCGCCGAAAAACAGCACATTTATGCGCTCTGCGTTTTATTTGATGACTGCAGGGAAAACCCGCTTTCCTTCTTCTTTAAGGCAAACGGTTTTCCTCTGACTCCGGCAACTCTTGAGGCAGCCGAAAGGATAATAGGCGGCAGGTTTTTTGAGCTGTTTAAATATGAATATTCTGCCTTTGATAAGGAGAATGCCGAGGTTTCGCTTATTACGGAAGAAATCTTAAAGACGGACGGTGAGTTTTCGGCTTTAATAAAAATGAACATTGACAGTATTCTTGACTCAATTGTGCACTATATTAATCAGAACAAATCTGTATTTATTACAACCAATCAGGAGGGGTAAGTATGACTGTTAAAGGAATTGCTCATAAATACGGTAATAATGTGGATACCGATGTTATCATACCTGCCAGATATCTGAACACTCCCGACCACGAGGAGCTTGCACAGCACTGCATGGAGGATATCGACAAGGATTTTATTAAAAAAGTTATGCCCGGTGACATTATCGCAGCAGGCTCGAATTTCGGCTGCGGCTCCTCAAGGGAGCACGCTCCGATTGCAATTAAAGCCTCAGGTATTTCTCTTGTTATTGCGACGAGCTTTGCAAGAATATTCTACCGCAATGCCCTGAATATCGGCCTGCCTATACTGGAATGCCCGGATGCGGATAAAATCTCACAGGGTGATGAGCTTGAGGTTAATTTTGATTGCGGAATTATCAAAAACCTAACCTCGGGTGATGAATTCAAAGCAGAAGCCTTCCCTGATTTTATCAAAAATATCATAGAAAAGGGCGGGCTGCTTAACTCCATAAAGGAGAGCCATTAATCCTCTGTTTTATTTCAGGGACTATTGGCAAAGCTTCATTGTTTACACATTGGTAACATTTTGCTAACAGGATATTAAACAAAAACCCGTTTAAATAAAATATACTCATAGTTGAACCCATAAGGAGTGAAAAGAATGGCTATGGAAAAGATACTTGTTGTTGATGACGATAATAACATATGTGAGCTTTTGCGGCTCTATCTTGAAAAGGAAGGTTACCGTGTTTTAATTGCAAATGACGGTGCTTCTGCCGTGAAATTGTTTCAGGATAACCAGCCTGACCTTATGCTGCTTGACATAATGCTACCTGTACTCGATGGCTGGCAGGTCTGCAGGGAAATTAGAAAATTTTCTGATAAACCGATTATTATGCTCACCGCCAAGGGCGAAACCTTTGATAAGATACTGGGACTTGAGCTGGGAGCGGATGATTATGTCACCAAGCCCTTTGACGCTAAAGAAATCCTTGCAAGAATAAAGGCGGTGCTCAGGCGTTCCGCAGGCAATTCTGTTGATGCGGCGGAAGAGATAAAAGAGGTCGTTTATGATAAGCTTGTAATAAATCTCACAAACTATGAAATGAGAGTTAACGGCGTGCGTGTTGATACACCGCCTAAGGAGCTGGAGCTTATTTATCACCTTGCCAGCAACCCTAACAGAGTTTATACTCGAGACAAGCTCCTTGATGAGGTCTGGGGCTTTGATTACTACGGTGATTCCAGAACGGTTGATGTTCATGTAAAAAGGCTTCGTGAAAAGCTTGAGGGAGTTTCCGAAAAATGGTCTCTAAAAACCGTCTGGAGTGTCGGCTATAAATTCGAAACAAAGGATTGAGCGGCATGAGAAGGAAAATGCAAGGCTCCGTTTTGTTCCGGCAGTATTTTTCGGTTACCTCCCTTATTATTCTTCTCAGCTTTGTCATTCTGGGTTCGGCAATGCTTTTTTTCGGTGTAAGATACTGGGCAGGCGATAAAAAGCAGCTGATGAGTGAGAATATTGATAATATTGTATTGACATCTACGGAGCTGGTCGAAACGGGCAACACGCAGCTTGACAATATAAATTCCGTGAGAATTATCTGCAACATGCTTTCCACTATTTCCTCTTCAATTGACGCCGATGTTTTTATCTGCAACACCAAGGGCGATGTGGTTTACTGCCAGCACATACTCAAGCAAAACATGGTGGTTTTTACGGGCAAGTGCCCGTTTCACAGCAGCTATCACATTAATACTATGATTCTTGACAAAACTGCCGCTAGCGGAGAGTTTTTTGAGCTGACAAAGCTTGACGGCACCTTTTTAAACAATAATTTTGTTGTTGCAAAGCCGATTAAGGTTAGCAATGAAACTATTGGCTATGTTTTTGCTGCTCAACCGATTCTTTCGGGTATAAAGGCTTTTTTATTAACAATTTTTCAGATTTTTTTCATTTCCGCAGTAATTGCTCTGCTCATAGCTTTTGCTTCAACCTATTTCCTGACATATCAGCTGACACGCCCGCTCAGGGAGATGTCGGAGGCAACAAAAAGATATGCTCAGGGTGAATTCAGCTACAGAGTTGAGGCTCCGGGCAAGGGTGAGCTGACAGACCTTTCAATTGCCTTTAATTCAATGGCAAAGGAACTGGCAACTCTCGAATCAACGAGAAGAAGCTTTGTGGCAAATGTTTCTCATGAGCTGAAAACGCCTATGACCACTATCGGCGGCTTTATTGACGGCATACTCGACGGAACGATTGAAAAGGATAAGCGGGAATACTATCTAAAGATTGTTTCAGATGAAGTCAAAAGATTATCCCGCCTTGTTACGGGAATGCTTAATATGTCGAAAATTGAAGCCGGTGAACTCTCTATTAAGCCCGTTGATTTTGATATATCCGAAATGATTTTCAAGACTACACTTGCATTTGAACAAATAATTGAAAAAAAGAACATTGAAATTTCGGGCATGGACACCATAAAAAGCGTCACGATAAAGGCTGACGAGGACATGATAAATCAGGTTATCTATAACCTTATTGACAATGCAGTCAAATTCACCCCGGAGGGTGGCACGATTAACTTCGGAGTTGAATCGGACAAGGAGCGTGCGATAATCCGAATCAAAAACACGGGCGAAGGAATTGCATCTGATGAGATAAGCAGGATATTTGAGAGGTTCTATAAGGTTGATAAATCCAGAAGCTATAATACTAACGGTTCCGGGCTGGGGCTTTATCTTGTAAAAACTATTATTGAAATGCACGGCGGGCAAATCACCGCAATAAGCTCTGAAAATGAATTTACTGAGTTTATTTTCTGGCTACCTGTTTAATCTCAGAATATTTATTTTTTGTTTTTTAGTTTTTCACCGATTGTTTATATTTATTTAACAATGTCGGTCTATGCTAGAAATATCAAATTCAACTGGAGGTTTATTTATGAGCGACTACGATAACAATAATAACCTGACTCCGGATGGACCAGAGAGGGAGCCTGAGCTTAACAGCGAGGACGAAGCTCTTCATAAAGACGAACAATCCGCAGGTTATGATGATGTGGGTGGAAGTGGTGAAAAGCCACCTTACAATGAGCCGCCATTTAACGCAAACCCTTATTCTCAAGGGTATAATCCATACAACGCCGGTTCTTCCAATCAGTTTAACCACAACTACGAGCAGCAGTTCAACTATCCCCCCGCAGGCGGAGGGTATCAGGGCTACAACAATAATAACTATTACAACCATGGAAGCGGCAATAGCGCAAGTATTAAAAAACGCCGCAGGGGTGTCAAGGTATTCTTTTCAATCCTGCTGTCAGTCGTAATTCTTGCCGGTGCGGTAGTTGGGGGTTTTCTGATTAGAGGCAACGGCAATAACAACTTGTTGACACAGAAAGAAACAACAACTCAGGCGATAAGTGATGACACACAGCTCAACATCGTTCAAACACCGGAGGACGACAACTCCTCAGCGGCAGTCGAGGGTGCATTGACTCCCGTTCAGATTGCTGAAAAGGTCAAGCCCTCCGTTGTCGGCATAATAGTCTATTCAAACAGCACAGGCGGCGTGGTGAGTGAAGGCTCCGGCATAATCATGTCGGAGGACAGCGGCAAAAACTATACCTATATTATTACCTGTGCCCATGTAATAAGCCAATCCGGTATTTCCGTTTCTGTTCAGTTTTCAGATAAAAAGACTTATGATGCAGAGATTGTAGGCTTCGATACCCGAACTGATGTTGGCGTTGTTAAAATAAAGGCAACGGGTCTTCCAAAAGCAGAGTTCGGCAATTCCAACAATCTAAAAGTAGGTGAGTCCGTCTATGCAATAGGTAATCCAGGCGGCACGGAATTTTTTGGCTCGTTCACGGCAGGCATGGTTTCCGCAATTGATCGTTCAATTACCAGCACCTACACTATGAAATGCATCCAGCATGATGCTGCCATTAACCCCGGCAACTCAGGCGGAGCACTTGTCAATGTATTTGGTCAGGTAATAGGCATTAACTCAATAAAAATTGCCGATATGCAATATGAAGGCATGGGCTTTGCCATCCCGATTTCGGATGCCAAAAGCGTCATTGACAATCTCATTAAATTCGGTTATGTCCCCGACAGGCCGATGCTGGGCATAAGATACAGCGAGGTCAGTGCAAGCCAGCAATACAGCATGATTGTGCAGATTAAAGGCCTGCCAGCCGGCTCGCTCATAATTATGGAAATAGATAAGACCAGCAGCCTTGCAAACACCGATGCGCGCCAGTATGACATGATAATAGCCGTTGACGGCAAAGAGCTCACTACTCCGGATGTTTTGCTCGATAGGATTGACAACTGCTCGGTGGGCGACACCCTGACTCTAACACTTTGCAGAATCAGCAATAATTATGAGATTAACAACTTTGATATCAAGGTCAAGCTCATTGAAGATAAGGGCAGCACATCTGCTCCGGAGGAGGAAACTACCAAGAACATTTTTGATTTCTTCCAGAATCCTTTTGGTTCTTGATTGCATTAATTGATAGCTTTGAATGAAAAAGGGGTGGAATTGTCCAACCCACTTGCCATCTCCTTTGCATTTCAGCGTTTTATATCGCAGTGCTTTATATATTGGTGCTATTATATAGTACTGCGAATATTTGCAAACAGGTTTTTGAAATTTTAGACAAAAATTATATCGGCGGCTGCAAATGCAGCCGCCGAAGCTGTTAACACCAATTATTAAGCTTTTGCAGGCTCGCTCTCCTTGTGTTTTTCTTGTGCGCCGTCTTTTTCTTCAGCCTTTTGAGTTTCTTTCCTCTCCTGCGTTATCTGGCGGCGAAGAGCTTCAATATCCTCACCGGCGGCAACAGCCTCAAAGTACCTGTCAGCCGGAATGCCACCGACAAACTTCTCTTTGTAGGTTATAGGGATACCGACAATGCAAATAACAATATTCAAAGCCAGCAAAGCAGCAAGCGTGCCAAGAAAAACATATGCACCAAAACCTAAGGAGGCTGTCAAAGTTCCGGGCAAAACCGCAGAAAAGCCGGAGCTGAATTTTGTAAACATAAACATACTCACCGCACAGGCAAGTAGCCCGAACCCGGGGAAGAAAATGCTGCGCACTTTGCCGAGCCTTGAGCAGGCAAGGAACAGCAGTATAAGACCGAAAATTGAGCTTAACGCCGCAAGCACAATTGCAACAATTGAAACAAAATAGCTTGTAAATGCACCGCCTAGGATACCTGAACTAAAGAATTTGAACAGAGCGTCAAAATCCAATCCGGAAATGATTTTGTAAAGCTCAATTAAGCCGATGCTGAAGCTTTTGTCAATAAAAGGCCCTGAAATTGAACCCTTGACCAAAGGCAAAAACATTGCTGCAATTGGAAGAACGGATAATACTATCCTCGTAATTGCAAGCGGGCTGCCTGCATAAGCAGCTTTTGCCCTTGAAAGCTTTTTACTAAAGCGCGCACTCTCAGCCTCGGCAGCATCTGCATCGGCAAGGAGTCTTCTTTCAATATCGAAATAAAGCAAATTGACTCCACAATGAGGGCAGTTAGCGCCCAGGTTTGTAATACCGAGTTTTCCATTACACTTAGGACAAAATGACGCCATTTGTATACCTCCGATTCTTTTTTCAGGAACTAAGCTAATGAGTTTGACCCAACATCAGGTAATTATCAGCATAATTTTATCACATTGTTTGGTTAAAATCAAGGAATTTTTGTGTACTTCTATATAGAGAATCCACCGTCTACACTAATCACCTGGCCTGTAATGAAATCAGAATTATCACTGCTGAGAAAGTGTATAAGCCGGGCTACTTCCTCAGGTTTGCCTATCCTGCACAGGGGGGTATCCTCAGCAAGTAATTTGATTGTCTGCTCGTCAAGCTCGGCATTCATTTTGGTGTCTATCAAGCCGGGTGCTACCGCATTGACCTGAATGTTCGACGGACCGACCTCCTTGGCAAGAGCCTTTGTAAACCCGATAACAGCCGCTTTAGCAGCAGAATAATGCACCTCGCAGGAGGCACCCGTTACCCCCCACATGGATGAAACATTGATTATTTTGCCTTTTTTCCGAGCTATCATTTCTGGCACAACACTTTGGCAACAGTTAAAGGTGCCTCTGACATTAATATCAAAAATTCTGTTATAATCATCCTGCGTTATGTCCGCGAAGAGCTTTTGCTGTGCTGCACCGGCATTGTTTACAAGCACATCTATGAAGCCAAATTGCCTTTGGGTCTCCTTTATCATGCGGCGCACCTGCTCAATATCTGAAACATCTGCTTTGAATGCAAGCGTTTTTATGCCAAAAGCGGAAAGCTCATGAGCAAGAGCTTTGACCCGCTCATGAGCTGTTAAATAGTTTAATACAACATTATAGCCGTTTCGGGCAAAAACTGCGGCGCAGGCACTGCCTATACCGCCTGACGCACCCGTTATAAGAACAGTTTTTTGCATAATAACAACACCTGTCACTTATCCTGTGTTGACATAGGTTTACAATCAGACGGAATCGAAAAAGCGGAGTTGTTAACGGTGCCTTTGATGCTGTTGACCTCTATAATCGAGGTATTTGCACCAGCATCTAATTCGATTCTTTTTAGCTCTCCGTCGCAGAAATAGTACCTTCTTTTTTCTCCATCATGTGATTTAAACTCTTCGCAGACATAGTTTATGCCGCCAACCTTGATTTTACTGGTTCCGACATAATCGGCATCACTGCTAATAGATGTATCACCCAATATGCCGCCGACATAATCGACCGATTCTTCATCGGAAAGCTCCACATACTTTTTGAGAGATGTCATAACCAGATAATTTTTCGTCCCGGTAGATATATACTTAATCTTCATATTTTTTACTCCGGCAAGAGAAAAAAATGCAGATGCTACGGATGATGCCGATTCGTCCAGCCCTTTCAAGAAGCTGGAAATCCCGATTTCAAAATCCATGGCAATCTTTTTACCATTGCGGCAAATCACAGTCGGGACATAAAACGTTTGGCCTTCAAATCTTACATTCATATTCATATCAAAAGTATATTTGTTGCTGGCAAAGATTTTTCTCAGATTCTCCAAATAATTAGCGTCAACAGGCAACCCATATTTGTTGGTTGGTTTTTTGACCTTTTCGCCTTTCGGCATAGGCTTTGGCTCTTTGATAGTGACCTCTTCACTGGCGCCTGATGTGGTTTCATCCGGCAAGGAAGTACCCTGCGGATTATTCTTTTTGGTGTTTGCAACGGTCTTAGTTACATTATCAGTTGACGAACTGCTTTTGTCATCATCTCCACCGGAACAGGCAAAGAGGGAAAAGGACATTATAAGCACAAGTAAAACAGCAACAGCTTTTTTCACGAAATCACCTTTCTTTCTATTTTTCGTCAAAGCTCTCGGTTAATTCAGGAAATGAGCTGTGCCACAGAAAGCTCTTTTGTCCCTTCATGACCACTAACAGCGATTATATCAAAAAAACGCAAAACTAAAAAGAGGAAAACAAAAAAATTTACTTATCCTTCATAAAAAGTTTTTATCATGCCTGTAAATACTTCGGCAATTTTGTCAGCGGTTTTAGGTCCGAGACCGTTTGTCTCCTCATAATGCCTCCTGTCATCCTGATCTCTGGCACCGGTTATGAACGGTTCGGTGGGATGAAGATAATAGTCGTTGGGGGTTACAATATAGCCTATTTCATCGTTTGCAAGGCCGAATACCAGTAGTTCTTTGTCCCCTGCAATTTCTGTCAGTGGCTTGGGGTTAATCTCCGGCCCTTTTCGTGTTGCGGATTCCTCTGCACTGAGATATCCACCGTAAACCAGCTCCGGAAAAATCTCACCGGGCAGCATAAGCATTTTAAGCCCGTCAATATCAAATAGGGTCATCTCCGACTTCATTGAAAGGCTGAGAGAGCCTTTGCCCTCTGAGTATCTTTTTGCTTTGATAATTTTTGCTCTTGCCGCAAAGACAAGCAGAATGTTATCTGCAACGGCATAGAATTCCTGCCTTATAAAATTAATTTTCGGTGAAAGCTTGCGCTCATTGTCAATTTCAAGGGCTGTCTGTGCTATTGTGTGGCCGCCAATAATCGTTGATTTTATATTGTCCGGGTCTAACTCCTTGAGCCTGATTAAGCCGCCGATTGCGCCCACTGTGTAGCAGACTCTTGCATCTGCCTCGCTCGATATTTTTTCACGGATGTAATGTGCAAAATCCGCACTCACCAATGAGTTTTTGCCGAGCATGGACTCAGTATGTGAGGCATAGTTGAGTATCCAGGTTTCTTTTGTTCCGTCATAGGGTACGAAGCGCAACCGTGCAAGCACCTTTGAAAAAACCTGCGGGTCTCTTGAATCACGCTGAATATCGGGTGTCTCCTTTGTGCCGTAGAAAAGGTCGCCGTCCCTTCTATCCTCATAAGCCTGCTCGATAACCTTTTTTGCGCCATCATGTACTATTTTCATATATGCCTCATCGCGCCCGGACTTGGGGATTGGCCCCCAAAGACCCATTGTGTCAATGCCTGAATGGTTGTGAGTGCTCAAAATATTTATAGAGCGGCAGCCTGTTCTGCTGACAAAATCCTTGAGTGAATCCCTGATAACATTAACATCATAGCTTGTCATGCCCACAGTGTCAATCGAGCAGAAAACAACGCCTCCCCTGCCTGATTTATCGTCCATCCATACTGCGCTGGCTGTCATTGGGTTTAGGACACCCGTTGCGGGATTGTTCATCCTGTAGCCGGCTACATAGTATTTCTTCTTATCCATATCATCGGGCATAACATCCGTTATTGAATAACCGACACAAAAGCAATCGCTGACTGCGTTTTCTATTTTGTCCGGCACTGCTGGTGCAATCGGCTCAGCGGGATTCTTATTATACAGCTTTTCGCCGTACCTGAAATTCAAATTCTTCAACAGTTTTGCGGCAACACTAATAATGCTCATATTGATACCTCCTTGGAAATTTAAACTACGATTAATTATAGCAGAATTCGACATAATTTCAAGGCTCTAAATGTTAACATTAAAAAACATTTTGACAGCCCATGCGGAGCAGATATAGCTTGTAAGGTCAGCTGCAAGAGCGCAGGGAACTGTATAACGAGTCCTCTTAATTCCTACCGAGCCAAAATAGACTGTTATGGCATAGAATGTTGTTTCGGTCGAGCCCATTATTACCGACGCTACTCTGCCAGCGATTGAATCTACCCCATATGTTTTCAGAATATTTTCAAAAACCGTCAATGACCCGCTGCCCGATATCGGGCTGATAACCGTCAGAGGCATCACCTCCCTTGGTATTCCCAGAGCCTTTGCGACGGGAGAAAGTGCCATTACAAGTGAATTAAGCGCACCTGAATCCCTCATCATGGAAACTGCAAGCACAAGAGCAAGTAATGAAGGTAGCAGCCCCACAACCGTTTTCATGCCGTCCCTGGCACCTTCAATAAAACAATCAAATACCTTAACTCCCTTAAAGGTACCCCAGAGAACAATGAATACGACAATCGAAGGCAGAATATATACGGTGAATCTATCCAATTATCTCTCCACCCTCCGTTTGAATATTTTGGTCAGAGTTATGCCGACTGTCAAAGCGGCGGCCGAGCTTAGCCATGACGCCGGCATAATATCGAGAGGGTTCTCAGCACCGAACTGCTGGCGCAGCAGGGCAACTGTTGACGGGATGAGATGAAGAGCGGCGGAATTGAGCACCACAAAGGTTATCATTTCATTTGTGGCAGTCATTGTATCGGGGTTGTGAGCCTGAAGGTGCTTCATTGCCTCCAGCCCCAGCGGTGTTGCCGCGTTGCCCAGGCCGAGAAGATTTGCCGTTATGTTCATGGAAATTGCACCAGCCTCGTGTGATGATAAGTCCATCCCCGGAAAAGCAATTTTCAGCAGAGGAGAAAGCAGCCTGCTTATCACCGTTGTCAGCCCCGACTGCTGTGCTATTCTCATGAGACCGCCCCAGAGACAGATGCTTCCCATAAGCGTAATGCACAACTGGACTGCATCCACTCCCCCCTGAATAACGGAGTTGGAAAGCTGCTGCATATTTCCCTGAAATGCTGCCGCAATGAAGGCAAAAACCATTAATCCCACCCATATATAGTTCATCATCTGTCGCTCATCCCCTATAAATTGACATATATAATTATTTATACTGTTAAAAAGCATAAAAATGACCGATATATTTTGCCAATTTTTGTCAGTATTTATGTTGACTATTTTGTCAATAAATGGTATATTTACTTAGAAGTCAACTAGCTTTTGGTTATTGGAGATGATATTGTTGAAATCCTTTGGAATTGTTAAAAGGATTGACGAAGTTGGTAGAATAGTATTGCCAAAAGAGCTTCGGAAAATGTTTGACCTCAAGGAAGATGAGGATTCGGTGGAAATACTTGTTGAGGGCGACAAAATCGTCCTTAAAAAGCATTTACCTTCATGCGTTTTTTGTAAAAACGCCGAGGATATTGTTGTTTTTAAAGGGCAGACAGTATGTGGTAATTGCATAAAAATGCTTGGCGATTTTAACAAATCCGAATTGCATAAGTGAGATTAGACATAAAAAAGCAGGCATCCTTTGAGATGCCTGCTTTTTATTATTTTAATTATTTGCCTGTGGAGCTCCGGTAGGGCAAACATCTGCACAAGTGCCGCACTCGGTGCAAAGTTCAGGATTAATGACATATTTGCCATCACCCTCTGAGATAGCCTCAACGGGGCACTCAGCCTCACATGCGCCGCAGGAAATGCAGTCGTCATTGATTACATAAGCCATATGTATTACCTCCTATTATAATTAATGATTATTTTATCACAAGTTTGACAAAATGCAAGTATTTTTATTGTTAATTTTCAAGTCCGTCGAGCGCTTCCAGCTCCTCGCGCTCAATTTTTATCTGTGCGTCCTTGACAACCTTGACATTACTTTTTAAAAAAGTTGCCGGAATAGCATCCGGATTGCGGTTAAGCTTGACCTTGAGCCTGCCTGAGAGTACATTGCTTTCAACAACTGTGCCTCTGCCCTCTTCAGTATCAACAATTGCACCGGGTTTTGGTGTAATTCTGAGAAGATGCTCATAGGTTTCCTGCTCGTGCTTGAGACAGCACATAAGCCTGCCGCAGGTTCCGCTTATTTTGACGGGATTGAGTGAAAGGCTCTGTTCCTTTGCCATTTTTATTGAAACAGGCTGGAATTCGCCCATATGTGAATTGCAGCAGAAAGGCCTGCCGCATATCCCTAACCCCCCGACCATTTTTGCCTCGTCCCTAACGCCTATCTGGCGCAGCTCTATTCTTGTACGAAACACACTTGCAAGGTCCTTGACAAGATCCCTGAAATCCACTCGCCCGTCAGCCGTAAAATAGAACAAAATCTTGCTCCCGTCAAATGTATATTCTACATTCACGAGCTTCATATCAAGCTTGTGAAAAGCAATTTTTTCAAGGCAGATGTCAAACGCTTCATTTTCCTTTTTTAGGTTGCTTTCCACGGTCTGCAAATCCTCTTGGGTTGCCTTTCTTATCATCATTTTCAGCGGTTTTACAATCTGCTCATCATCCACATCGCGGTTATCGAGCATGACCTCCCCGCACTCCACGCCCCGTGAAGTTTCGACTATAACCCTGTCCCCTTTAACAAGCTTTTCTCCGTTGGGGTCAAAATAATAGATTTTGCCTACCTCTTTGAATCTTACTCCGATAATTTCTGCCATATATACCTCCGCCCGCAGCCTATACTCTCAGCTTTGAACAAAGCCTCGTAATTAAAAGGTTGTGGTTTGAATTTTTATTTATACTATCTTTCAGTATGTTAATATTTTCACACAAAGTCAACAGTTTTTCGCAGGTAAACTGTTTTGAGAGCTTTTCTGCCGCCTGAGGCGAACATGAAACGGGCTCCCCGCCATTTCTTATAATCAGAGCATCCCTGAAAATCAGCCTCAATTCCGGAAGACATGCCGAAAGCAGCTCCTTATCCTTTTCAAATGCCGCTGTTTTTTTTAAAAGCTCGTATTCGTTTGGCTCACACATCGCATAAGCAATGCCGCTTGCCAGTTCCCTTGCCTGCTCAAGCCTTTCCGGCGTAAGATTGCCTCCCTGTTCTGCGGCACCCAGGTTAAATACTGCCGAGCGGGAAAGAACCGTCTGCAGCAGCATACTCCTGCTTGTGCAAACAAAAATAAATAAAACAAATTTCGGCGGCTCTTCGATTATTTTAAGCAGAGAATTCTGAGCCTCCGCCGTTAAGGACTGGGCATTGACAAGAATATAAGCCTTGCATGTTGCCTCATTCGGGAGAATAAAAGCATCCCGTCTGATTTCTCTTATCCTGTCAATATGAAAGCTTCTAGCTGCCTCGCCGCCGACTATCTCCATAATATCGGGATGCGAGCCTGAATCGGATTTGACACAGCTCGGGCATTTGCCGCAAGGGTACTCCCCCTCACCTTTGCATAATGCAGCCTTTGCAATGAGCCTTGCCAGAGAAAGCCTTTTCTGCGGGCTGCCACCCTCAAGAATTATTGTGTGAGGAAGCCTGCCCGAATCAATCGCATCGCTCAAGGCTTGCTTAACATTTTCATTTATATTAATATCCCCGAATTTCATGCTAAAACTTCCTAAACTGCTCGACATCAAGCACAAACACTATTGCTCCGCCGACTGTAACCTTGACAGGCACTGAAATAAACATTTCGTCAATATATGATGGGCTTGCCTGAACAAGCTCAGTGCGCTTGCTGCTGAAACGCTCAAGGATATCGAACACCTCATCGAGCTTTTCGTCCTCAACACCTATGAGCAGGGTAACATTCCCCGCACGCAGAAAGCCGCCTGAGGTCGAAAGCTTTGTGGCACTGTAGCCTTTTCTGGTTATCTCATTGAGAACCGACGGGCAGTCGTCATTATTGACGATAGCAATTACAAGCTTCATACTCATCCCTCCGGAAAGCAAAACTATTTTCATCGTTGCCCCATTGATTATATTATAAAACAAATAAATGCTTTTTACAATGGAAAAACCTATTTACTCATCGAGAAGTTTCAAATTTCGCTCTATAACCTCTCTACCCCTCCATGCATAGGCTCTGCCTGAAATATCCTCTCCGATTGAGGCTCTGGGCCTTGCACCGTTTCTGAACTCTTCGATTGGCGACACCCGGGCTTTTGAATTGAGAGGGCAGAACTTCTGGCATATGTCGCAGCCCCAGGCGCAGCCCCCCAGAGCAATCAGCCTTTTTTGCTCCAGCGTCAGTTCGCCTTTCCTTTGAGTTATGTCTGAGAGGCACAGGCTTTTGTCCACTCCATCTTCGCTTAACGCCCCTGTCGGGCAGTTTTTTATACATATTCTACAATTTATACACTCTTTGCCTGCGGGAGGTGAGGGTTCAAGCTTCATCGTTGAAACTATTTCACCTATAAACACCCATGAGCCAAACTGCGGGTTAATCAAAAGCCCGTTTCTGCCCTTAACTCCCAGACCTGCCCTGACGGCAGTGTTAACCTCCGGCAAGGGCGAATTGTCGGTAAAATACTCAAATAATTCGTCGGGGAACTCCTCACGCAGGAGGGCTACCGCCTTGCCAAGCCTCTGAGCTATTACACCGTGGTAATCGGGAACTACCGCATATCTTGAAACATTGCTGCCCTCGTATGAACTTTCTCCCAAATAGTAAGGAAAAAGGGCGGCAATTACACTTTTTGCTCCCTTTGGCAGGCGGGATAATCCCGCACATTTAATAAGCCCCTCGCACTCAAAGGTGCAGACGCCCCATGCGGGAGAAACGCTGTCCATTATTATCTTTAGCGCTTTGTGCATATGCTCCCCCCATTTCATAGCGTTTTAGCGAACGCTATCATTAAAGGCATGGTTAGAATTGAAAAAAAGCTGATTACCGCCACAGTCTGTGCGGCAAGAGATGTATCGTTACCGAATTTTGCGGTATAAATGACAGTATTGTTGGCTGAGGGTGCGCTGGCGGAGATTATCAGGGCAGTCAGCAATTCACCCCTGATTCCGAAAAGCTTGAAGAACACAAGCATTATTAACGGCAAAACTATTAGCTTCATTAAAGCCGATAGTAGTATCCTTTTTTCTTTAAATACAGACTTAAAGTCGGTATTTGCAAGATATGTACCGAAAATGAGCATTGCAAGCGGTGTGTTCATGCTTGCTATGTATTTTATAGGCTCAAAAACCAGTTCAGGGAGCTTGACACCCAGAAGAAAAAGGGGCAAGCCTACCGAAACGGACAAAACGCCCGGATTGAGAATTATTTTTTTATAATTAAGTTTCTTTTTTTTGCCCTGCGCGTTATCCATAATAAACACGCCGTGAGTAAATACGAAAACCTGAAAGCTGATAATAACAGTTGAGCAATAGAATACGCCCTGGGAGCCTATAACCGCATTTGCAAGAGGGAGAGCCATATATCCGCAGTTGCCGTAAATTGCCGCAAACTTCAGCACGGAGTTTTTGGAGCAGTCCCCTTTTCTAAATAAGGGGGCATTAATTGTTATTGCAACGGTATGAAGCAGCATTCCGCAGCCCAAAGCAATAAAAAAGCCCCTTACCGTTTGACTGTCATGCTCAATTTCAAGAAATGATTTGACAATCACAGCAGGGGTTATTATATAAAACAAGAGATTCGTGCATTGCCTTGCGATATTTTCGGTGAAAAATTTAACCTTATCGGCCAAACAGCCGACAGCAACAATGATGTAAAGCACAGCAACCTGACTGGCAGCCGTCAAAGCATTCTCAAAAAACATAATACACCCTATCGTAATAACGATATATTCCTTATTCGTCCGCTCTAAGACCGTCGATATCTTCTATGCCCTGTGGCTGCGTCTTGCATCCTGCATCCTGCCGATGCAGTAGCTTATAATGAATGCGGCAACTGCCATATCGCAGTATTCAATCGGTGATTTTTCATTGAGCAAATCACTTCTGCCTATTGCGGCAACAATGAGCCTGGGTACAAAGCAAAGCAGGCAGAGCATTGCCGCAGGGATGCCGTAGCCAAAAATCTTCCACCCCTTGCCCTGACTGTTAATGCCCGAAAGCCTTTGCGCAAATGCTAGAAAGAACATCATAAGAAAAACCAGCATCAGCATTTCAAAAAACAAATCAGAAACCTTGAGGTAGCTGACAGGTCGCATAAACCTGTGAATTATACGGCAAATGCACCAGCCAAGAGGTGCGATTGCAAGGAACTTATATTCACTCACCGAGCGCCCTCTGATGTTTGCGGTGCCGAGAATAATAAAAAATATCATTGAAATAACGGAAAAAATGGATTCGAGTAAAACCGCTATCCCTCCGGATTTGGCGAGATACTTTGAAAGAGTCGGAGTGTACTGGGTTATTTCAAAAGAATAGTAAATCTCCGAAAAATATGCGAACATCTGCACGGCATTGATTATCAATGTCACTGCCACAAGCAGTGCGGCAATACCCTCCCCGAGCCTTACCTGCTTTGAGCTGACAATATCAAGCTCCTTCCTCATTAAAAAAGAAAGTACGACAGGAGTCAGGCAAAAGACGGCAAGCAGGCAGTACATTAATGGAATTGAAGCATCTTTGATAGCATAAAAGCCGGTTGAGCCTTCAATTATTTTCATAAACTGGTAGACTCTCAGGGGCAGTATGAGCAAAATGCCCACAGAAAAGATTTTGAAAAGCATTCCCAGATTCAAACTGAATTTAGACTTCTTTGACAAGGCTATCACCCTTTATTAATATCTTTCCTCTGAAGGAATATAATCTTCATTTTTACCGCTGTCCTCCTTGCGCTTGTCAAGAGGCACATAGTAATGGGGCA
>JAAZFZ010000281.1 GCA_012511485.1 Clostridiales bacterium
GTATACAATTGGGTATTTTGCGGTTTGGAGGGGAAAATAGTGGAGGTCTATCTAGATAACAGTGCGACAACCGCTCCCTGCAAACAGGCTATTGAAGCAATGAATACAGCGCTCGGGGACAATTGGGGCAACCCCTCCTCTTTGCATAGAAGAGGTATATGCGCTCAGGCACTGCTTGACGACGCAAGGCTCACAGTTGCCAAAGAGCTTTCATGCAGAAGTGAGGAAGTATATTTCACCTCGGGAGGAACGGAATGCAATAACATCGCTGTTTTTGGTACGATAAATGCTCAAAAAAGGCGAGGAAAAAGGATAGTCACTACCTCTGTTGAGCATTCAAGCATTGAGGAGCCGGTCAGATTTCTAGAGTCCCAGGGCTATGATGTTGTCAAGCTTCCGGTTGACTCCTCGGGAAGGTTTTCCGAAAAGGATTTAATGAGGGCAGTAACTTCGGATACAATCCTTGTCAGCCTCATGTTGGTTAATAATGAGGTGGGAACTGTTCAACCTGTTAATGCTGCGAGGCGGGCTGTCAATGCGGCCGGGTCACCGGCATATATTCACTGTGACGCAGTGCAGGCGTTCGGGAAAATAAAAATCAGAGTTTCGTCACTTGATGTTGATATATTGTCAATAAGCTCTCATAAAATTCACGGCCCAAAGGGTGTGGGCGCTCTTTATGTGAAAAAGAATTTGTTCCTTGTGCCGAGAACCTATGGCGGTTTGCAGGAGAAGAAGCTGCGCCCAGGCACTGAACCTATGCCTTTAATCGCAGGCTTTGCAGCTGCAATCAAGGCTTTGCCCAACCCGTCCACAGTGGTTGAGCAGGTTAGCAGGCTGCGTGATTATCTCTGCTATGAGATGGAGAGAATGGGCGGTATTACCATAAATTCACCGCCGAATTCCCTGCCCTATATTGTTAATATATCCGTTGATGGTCTCAACTCCGAGCCTATGCTGAACTATCTTTCAGATAGGGAAATCTATGTTTCGAGCGGCTCTGCCTGTGCAAAGGGTAAAAAGAGCCGTGTGCTCAAAGCAATGGGCTTGAGTGATGACAGAATAGCAAGTGCTTTGCGAATCAGCCTCTCCCGCATGACTACTTTTGAAGAGATTGATACTTTTCTCATGGTGCTCGACGAAATGAAGGGTAGCCTCAAGCGCCGCAGGTAGGATGATAATAATACACAGGAGTAACATAATGAAGGAAATTATACTGATAAAAAACGGCGAGCTGGCTCTCAAGGGGCTTAACCGCAGAACCTTTGAGGAAAAGCTGATTAAAAATATACGGCACAGGCTTTCTGACCTTGGCAGATGGGAATACACAAGCTCACAGTCAACAATAATGGTTGAACCTCTCGATGAGGGCATTGATATGCAAGAAGCTTCCGACAGGCTTGGGAAGGTCTTTGGAATTGCCGCATTCTCCCGTGCCGCAGCAGTCGAGAAGGATATGGATACAATTCTCAGCTATGCATGCAAGTACCTTGCCCCCCGGCTCGCCGCCGCAGGTAGCTTTAAAGTCGAAGCAAAGAGGTCTGATAAAAGCTTCCCCTTCAAATCACCCGAAATCTGTACAAGCGTAGGAGGGAAGCTGCTTGAAAACTTCAGTCATCTAAAAGTCGATGTCCATAACCCCGATATCATTGTTATGGTTGAAATCAGGGATAAGTATGCATATATTCATGCAAATCAGATAAAGGGAGCCGGCGGTATGCCTGTGGGAACTGCCGGAGATGTTGCACTCCTTGTTTCCGGCGGGATTGACAGCCCTGTTGCGGGTTGGATGATGGCAAAAAGAGGGCTCAAGCTTACGGCTATTCATTTTGCCTCCCCGCCCTATACAAGCGCAAGAGCCGAGCAAAAGGTGCACAGTCTGCTCAGGCAGGTTGCACAATACAGCGGCAGAATCAACCTTTTTGTTGTTCCCTTCACGGAGATACAGGAGAGGATTCAGGAAAACTGCCCGGAGGATTTGTTTACTATTATAATGAGAAGATTTATGATGAAAACAGCCTCCATATTTGCAAAGAGGGAGGGTTGCGCAGCTCTAATTAGAGGTCAAAGCGTAGGTAAAGTTGGTAGCCAGACTCTATATGCGCTCGTCTGCACAGATGCAGTTGCCGATATGCCGGTATTCCGCCCGCTTATTGGAATGGATAAGGAGGAGGTTATCTCCATCTCAAGGAGAATTAAAACCTTTGATATATCTATTCTTCCGTTTGAAGATTGCTGCACCGTATTCACCCCAAAACACCCAAGAACAAGGCCTAAACTTGAGGCAGTTGAAAAGGCGGAAGAAGCTCTTGATGTCCATGCCCTTATCAACAAGGCTGCCAACAATACAAGGCTTGTTGTGATTGATTCGGAATAAGGTGACATTATGAAAACTATTGGTAATATTATCTGGATGCTTTCGGGCGGGCTTGTGTTAAGCGTTGAATGGTTCTTAATCGGGCTTTTATGCTGCCTGACAATAGTGTTTATCCCCTGGGGCATACAATGCTTTAAGTTCGCAAGGCTTGCATTCTGGCCATTCGGTAAAGAAATCAGGTTCGCAACGGGCGCAGTGAGCTTTCTTACTAATCTGCTGTGGATTTTTCTGGCAGGTTGGGAAATTGCCTTGACCTGCTTAATGCTCGGATTAGTGTTCTGTATTACAATAATCGGGATACCGTTCGGGCTGCAGTGTTTTAAATTCGCAAAGCTGGCTTTACTGCCCTTCGGAGCAGAAATAGTATAAGATTTTCGGAGGAAAATGATGCATAACTGTGAAATAATTTGTGTCGGAACGGAGCTTTTGCTCGGTGATATTTTGAACACAAATGTCCGCTTCCTTTCAAAGGAGCTTGCCGCAATGGGAATAGCGGTTTTGCATCAAAGCGTTATCGGCGATAACAGCGAAAGGCTTGCCAATGAGGTTCGCACCGCACTCTCGAGGAGTGATATCGTTATCACCAGCGGAGGGCTCGGACCTACGCCGGACGATTTGACAAAAGAAATTTGCTGTGAGGTAATGGGCTTTGAGCTGACAGTTGACAAAAAGGTACTCAATAATATAGAGTCATATTTTCGCTCAAAAGGCATAAGCATGGCAGCGAGCAACAAAAAGCAGGCATATATACCTGCAGGCGGCACTGTTTTCAGGAATGATAACGGCACAGCACCCGGAGCAGCAATGGAAAAGGACGGTAAATGCCTCATACTGCTCCCCGGCCCGCCCAGAGAGCTCGAGCCGATGTTCATTGAACAGGCTAAGCCTTTTTTGAAAAAGTATTCCTCCGGCTCAATAATATCTCATACGGTCAGAACCATGGGCATAGGTGAAAGTGCGTTGGCGGAGATGGTTGGTGACCTGCTAGGCAATAAAAACCCGACTGTTGCCCCTTATGCAAAGGACGGCGAGGTACTGCTGCGCATTACCGCTGCTGCGGTTGACGAAAAAAGTGCGCATGAGCTTTGCAAGCCGATGATAGAACAAATAAGGGCGCGCCTGAGCAGCTATGTTTATGGAATTGATACTGACAGTATTGAGCAGAGAGTGGTCGAGCTTCTTTCCGAAAAAGGTAAAAAAATAGCTCTTGCCGAAAGCTGCACCGGTGGCTACATTGCAAAAAGAATTACGGATATACCCGGCTCTTCCTCAGTTTTTGACTGCGGCATTGTTTCATATGCAAACCAAACAAAGGTTGATATTCTCGGCGTTTCACCCGATACTCTCGAAATTTCCGGTGCGGTCAGTAAACAGACGGCGGCAGAAATGGCGCAGGGAGCAAGGAGGGCAGGCAATGCGGATATCGGCATAGGCGTTACCGGAATTGCAGGCCCCGGCAACGACTCCTCAAACAAGCCTGCAGGGCTTATATATATAGCTCTTGCAGATAAGGATAAAACATTTGTTGACAAGCTCATCACAGGTAGGTCATTTGACCGTGAATATAACCGCTATGTAGCTTCCTCATATGCGCTAAACATGGCAAGGCTTTACCTTGAAGGTTTCTTGGGAGGATAATATGGATAAAGAAAAGCTGATAAAGGCATCATTATGTGTTTTTCTTGTTTTGACTGTCCTGTGCTGCTCCTCAATCGGTGTAATCAATTTTGTTTATGCAAAAAAACTCAGTATTGATGACGGACAGGCAACAAATCCGCACCGCTCTGCAGGCAGCCTTTTGGATGATGTTAAGGAATATAACTTTAATGTCTCCTACCCAAAGGGTATGCAGAATAAATTTAAAAAGCTCTATGCTTTGAATGACGATGTTGTGGGCTGGCTGAAAATCCCCGGCACTTCAATCGACACGGTTGTTCTTCAGAGCAGCAATAACAAGTTTTATTTGAGAAGCGACTTTTATAAAAACTACACAAGGTATGGCAATGTCTATATGGATTACAGGGCCTGTCACATATATACATCCGA
>JAAZFZ010000282.1 GCA_012511485.1 Clostridiales bacterium
GGTTATTGAGATAACGCAAATCGGCAAAAAATGCCACAACCTTTGTGAAAGCGTTGACGAGGGCTGCCCTCTGATAAGGGGATGCATATTTGCAAGGGTGATTACGGGCGGTACTGTCAGTGCCGGGGACGAGGTTGAAATATGCTAGACAGTTATGGGCGTTCAATCGAATATCTTCGCTTATCGGTCACTCAGAGGTGCCAACAGAAATGCACCTACTGCTCGAAAAGCAGCGGCTTTTGCATTAAGGATTCCGAGCTTTCGGCAGAAAGGCTGGTGATGATTGCAAAGGCCTGCGCTCAATTGGGTTTCAATAAAATAAGGCTCACGGGCGGTGAGCCCCTTTTGCGCAGAGATATCTGTGAAATAGTTACAGGAATATCCGCTCTAAAGTCCTTGGGTGACATTGCAATAACAACAAACGGGCAGCTGCTAAAAGACTGTGCAAGGGATTTGAAGCAGGCGGGGCTAATGAGGTGCAATATTAGCCTTGACTCCCTGCGGGCAGACAAGTATAAAGAGATAACCGGAGGTGACCTGCAAAGTGTCCTCGGGGGAATTCATGCCGCTCAAAGCTGCGGGCTTGACCCGATAAAGCTGAATGTGGTGTTAATTAAGGGTAAAAACGACGATGAAATTGACGATTTTATAGAGCTTGCGAAGGAAAACCCTTTAGAAATAAGGTTTATTGAGCTGATGCCTTTGGGTGACGGCGGGCAGGAGGGCATTAATAACAGTGAAATACTCAGACAGAGGGAATGGCTCAGACCTGCCGAATGTCAGAATTCGTCACAGCCCGCTGCCGTTTACAGCGCACAGGGCTTTAAGGGAAAAATAGGCTTTATCAGCCCCATATCCCACAGCTTTTGCGCCAACTGCAACAGGATAAGGGTTACAAGCGACGGCTATATTCGCCCCTGCCTCGGCTCGAACCTCGAATACTCGCTCAAAGAAGCACTTGAGGGCACAGAGGATGCACTCAAGCAATGTATTGTGCAGGCGGTCACAAATAAGCCCAAGGGGAGCTGCTTTGGACAGGGGTTTAAAACAAACAGAAAAATGAATAGAATAGGGGGCTGAATATGGCAAGGGTGGTTTCGATAAATTCGAGCAAAAACAAGGATGAAATTAAGCTCCCTGTGGAAAAGGGGCTTTTGCTCCGTGACGGAGGCCTTGCGGGTGATGCTCATGCAGGTGACGGGCACCGTCAGTTAAGCCTGCTCGCAAAGGAAAGCATTGATGAAATGCGTGCCGTTGGAATTGAAAACCTGAATTACGGCATTTTTGCCGAAAACATTACGACACAAGGCATTATCCTCCACACTCTCCCTGTGGGTACAAGGCTCAGAATAGGCCGCTGCATTGTTGAGATAACTCAAATAGGCAAGCAGTGCCACAGTGGATGCGAAATATTTAAAAAAGTCGGCAAATGCGTTATGCCCACGCAGGGCGTGTTTGCCAGAGTCATTGAAGGAGGAGAATTTCTTTTGAATGATGAAATTGAAGTAATGGGTGATGAGGGAAAGGCTCTGCTTGACTTTAGAAAGTGAAAATGATATATTCACAAATGTAAAATATTGGAAAATCTTCGGGCTTTTGTGGGGTGAATTTGTCAATGAAAAAACAATACGGCTCTTTTGATATTGCAAAGTTTGTGTTTTCCTTTCTTATTATTATGGTGCATGTCAATTTTTTCATTAGTAAAGATGCAACCTTTTATATCGGGTGTTGGCTTGGCAGATTTGCAGTCCCGATGTTTTTTTGTATGGCAGGCTTTTTCCTTTTTAATAAGCTGCAGCCTCCAAATAAAATAACCGGCGAAAACCGCGCTTACATAAAGAGATACCTTTGGCGAATATTGAGGCTCTTTTTAATCTGGGGCGCAATATATTTTCCCTTCAAGATTTATGATTGGTGCGTCAACGGTTTCAGAATAAAATATATCGGCAGTTATCTGAAGGTTATGATTCTTCATGGCATGACCTATTCGCATACATGGTACCTCGGCGCTCTCATTTACGGTGTAATCTGCACAGCATTTTTTCTTCATTTTCTTTCCCGCAAAAAGGTTTTTGCCGTTTCGGTGGTCTTCTATGTAATAGGTCTTTTAATATCACCCTATTACTTTCTAATTAAGGCGCTCGTTGAGGGTACGCCTGTTGTTTCAGACTTGTTCAGGCTTTATTACTGGACCTTCGGCTCTGCACAAAACGGTGTGTTTTTTGCTTTTGTTTTTCTATCATTGGGCGCACTGCTCGCCGTGAGCAAGCCTGTTGTTCCAAAATGGTTATGCTTTGCGGGCTTCTTGATATTTTTTGCGGCTTCATTCTTTGAGGTAACCTACTTGAGGCGAAACGAATCGAGTATTTTTTCACTGCAGCTTTCATTATTGCCACTGGTTTACTTTCTGTTTGAGGGGCTCAGGCAGGTAGAGCTGAAATACAGGCCTGCTTACCGAACTTTGAGGGAGATGAGCATACTGATTTACTGTGTTCACCCTTTCTTTGACGAAATATTCAACGGGCTGTTAAAAATAATCAATCCCGCTTTTTATACAAAGCCTTTTGTGGCATATTTAATGACGGCGGCGGCTTCAATCGTTTTCGGATACTCTGTTCTAAAGCTTGAAAATACTAAAAAGGGCAAATTTTTATCATATCTGCATTAAACGGGCGGCTGCTGCTCGAGTGAAATTTATTAACAATAAGTGGTAATTGGCAATTGGGGGTAATTCTTTGCGGCCGTTAAAGGACATATTGTTTGAGGAATATTGGGAAATTGCTTTCAGGAAAATTGAAAATAACGAAACCCTGCTGGATAATGGCGGGTTGTGCTTTGAGCTTTTGAAGTCCGATAAAAGCTGCTGGTATGCAGACCCTTTTCTTTTTGAAAGGGGCGGCAGGCTCTATCTGTTCATGGAAGTTTTTGATTCAAAAACAGAGCTGGGATACATCGGCTGCTCAGAATATGACGGGTGCTCTTTTTCAAAGCCCATTAAGGTTTTGCAGGAGGATTTTCACCTCTCCTATCCCCATGTCTTTGAAAGGGACGGGCATTTTTTTATGATGCCTGAAACCCATCAGGCCAACTGCATTGAGCTCTATAGGGCTGTTGAATTCCCCTATAGGTGGGAGAAGCACGGCATTTTAGTCAATAACATCAATGCCGTTGACACTGATTTGCTGGGCAATCATCTTATCACCTGCAGGGTATGTGAAAGCAACGATATGAGCGTTGATTTGTGTGTGATTAATTTTGAGAACGGTCGGCCCTGTGAGTATAGCCCCGTAGCCTCAAATAGCTTTGATAAGCGTTGTGCGGGCGCTGTTTTTAAATATGACGGAAAAAGCATCAGACCTTCGCAGGACTGCAGTGGCAAAAGCTACGGCAACCGCATACATTTCTGGCATATTACCGAGTGCAGCGACGAAAAGTATGATGAAACTCTCATAAAAACCATCCGCCCCGATGACATCTGCCTTAAAAATGGCCAAAAGCCGCTTTGCATACATACATATGCAAAAAGCGGCAAAATTGAAATTGTTGATGTAAAGTTCAGAAGGCTCAATTTTAAGCGAATACTATGGATTATAAAGAATAGAATATGAAAAGCTTATGCACTGAAAATCAAAGCACCGCTGCTCGGCGGTGCTTTTTCATATGTTGCTTTTATGAGGACTGTTCGGATACTGCTTAAAGAATATCCTCAACAAAATATGAGTTTGTGTTTGCTCTAAGGCCGCTGTTATCCGTTATCTGGATGCGAACATATTTATCCTTTTGTAAAATCTCAAAGCTTGCAGAATCAATGGTTGCACCCTTTGGGGCATGTTCAGTTTCAGTTCTTCTGCCCGCAGTTGTCATACAGATGCTTTTGACATCCGAGCATTTGATGAAAAGCCTTGCATCTTCAACATGAAGCTCTTTGATTTCCGGGCCCATCGAAGCATAGAAGCCGCCAGCCCGCAAGGCTTTTATAATCGTATGGTAATCAAGTGAGCCTGCCTTTATCATTATGAAACCGCCGAATGAATCATTTTCCGGGTGACCTATCGGGTAGGTGTCGTGGTTATCGTCCGCTGCTATGCAGAAGATTTTGTTGCCCTCACGAAGGAGAGTATCATAGGGGATAACCTGGTTGCCGTCAATGCCTCCATGCGCCGCGCTGTGGTTATAAATCTCCATGGCAAAAATACCTTTTAAATCCTTATAATCATAGGCGGTCTGCAGGGACCAGTTTGGGTGGTTATAACAAACAATAAAGCCCGAATCGTTTAATTCTTGAATAAAATCGTTTATCCCCTCAATATCTCCGTAAACAGGCAAGGGCAAAAGCGATTCAAAGGGAGGCTGCTCCTTTTTTGAGTAGGCATTGAAGTGGTAGCAGCGTGTGAAATCAGTATCCTTTTCATTTGTGTCACTGATATCTATCTCAAAAGCCGTAAGTGCAAGAAAGTTCTCATCCGTGAGATGGCTGTGGCTGATGCACCTATCATGGTCGGTAAAGGCAATTATGGAGTAGCCCTCTTTTTTGTAGGCCTCTTTGAGTTCCTCCGAGGTCAGTCTTCCGTCTGAAACGGTTGAATGGCAGTGCAAATTTGCCTTGTAAAACTGCCCTTCTTCTGGTAAGAGATATTTTTTCATTGCAATGCTCCTTAATATTTTTTGGCGTCTGAATTAAACAGTTAAAGCATTATTCATTTTTTCAAAATCTCTATGTTACCGGAGGTTGTGTGCAGAGTCAGTTCATTATCCTTTGCACCCACCTGACCCTCTGCCCTTTTGCTGATGAAATCATCAAAAAAGTCGGATTGAAGCCTTCCGCTTAAAGTTGAAACATAATAATTAAACTCTGCATTATGAGGAAGCTCAAGGGTCACATTGCCGGATGTGCTGCCGATGTTGACATTTTTATTCTCAAATTCATTGAAGCCTATTTCTACGCTTGCGGAGGTTGTTTTTAAATCCATGCTGCCGCCACAATTGTTTATTTTTACATTGCCCGAGGTAGCTACGATATCAGCATACCGAGCCATACATTCAGTGATATTTATTTCTGATGATGTGCCTTTTACATTTAATTCTTCAGCATTAATTCTCCTGATATTCAGGTCGCCGGATGTGGTGGTTATGATGAGCCTTTCAGCAGTAAGCATATCAGCGTCAAGCTCGCCTGAGGAGGTGTTTAGCTTAATATCGGCTAAAACCAACGAATCAATTTTTATATTGCCTGATGAAGTGTCTATTGATAAATCCTTATCATAGCCTTCGGGAATATATACATCCATCTTCAAGTTTTCACCGAACGATATTATACTTTTTCTGCGCTTTAACTGCGCAGTTATCCTTCCATTGTTCATCTCTGCACTAAGGTTTGTATCGTGCCTGGATTTGCCGTATAAATGAAACCTGACCTCGCTGCCTTGCGTTGTGATAATATGAAGCGAAGTGCTTGACAAATCAATCTCGATTTCAGCTGCCGCTTCGGTGGAAAAGCTTTTTTCCTCATTGATTTCTTTAGCGACGGAGAATAATGCTGTTCCGAAGTAATCCTTAACAGTTGTTCCTCCCAAAACAATTATGCCTGCTACAATCAACCCCAGAATCAAATATTGCCAGCTTGATTTTTTGTTCATATTTTTCTCCTTAGTCTTTCCTTATATTTTTATCGGCTTGAACCGGCTTACCTGCCTGATAGAGAGTCTTGCTTCTTATCATCAAAACGCCCTGAATGAGCATTAACAGCCCTGTTACAATGAGCAGCCATTCAATTTTGACAAAATCCGCTAAAGGCCCGAATGCAAGCATTGCAAGCGGCATGACGGAGCTAGATATCATGCTTAAAACTCCAAACACCCTGCCCATATAATCCTCCTCAACCTTTTCCTGCAGAAGGACGGTGAACGGTGTATTGAATATCGGCAGCATAACCCCAATAAAAGCCATAATAATGGAATACATCGGAAATGACGGTATTGCTCCGAGAGTCGTGGTGCATACAGCTATTACTAAAAACGAGAGTGCCATTGTGTGAAGCCTGTTTTTAAAACCACCCCACGAGGCAATAATAATCCCGCCGAAAATCATGCCAATTGAAAATGTGACCTCAATAACCGTCAGCCGCCAGACATCGTCGCCAAAGCTGCGTGTCACCTGCAGGGGTGTTAAAAAGCAAAGCGGAGAAATCAAAACATAATATATTGCACAGTGGATAAAGATATTATTTATAAAGCTGTGATGATAAATATACTTTACCCCCTCCTTCATCTCCGCAAAATAACTAATCTCGTCGTTTTCAATTGCCTTTGCGTGTTTTGGAACATTCAGGAAGAACAGTAGTATTGAAACGGCTATGGCCGCTGTAAAAACATCTATAAAAAATATTGAATCAATTGTCGAAACACTCATTAATGCTCCGCTTAGCAAGGGGGAGACAAGTGTCACAAGCGATTGAATGCTGCTGTTTAACCCGTTGATGCGGGTCAGCTTATCCTCAGGGACAATTTGGGGAAGGAACGCCCCGACAGCAGGCGTTTGAACTCCCGCTCCTAAGGAGCGCAGTGATGATGCAAGAAAAAGCAGCCAGATTGCGTCATAGCCCAGAAGAAAGAGAATCGCCAAAGCCAATGTCGAAACGGCAATAAAGGAGTCGGACAATACTATGAGCATTTTTCTGTTGTAGCGGTCTGCCCATACGCCTGCAAAGGGAGAGATAAGCAGTGTTGGCAAAAATCCGCACAGAATTGAAATAGTCATCATTATGCCTGACTGGGTTTCTAAGGTTATGTGCCATGTTATTGCATACTGAACAAGCATCGAACCGAGCAAGGATATCGTTTGGCTTGACAAAAAAAGTGCTGTTTTTCTTTTCCAATTACTTTTCAAATTTTTTCTCCGTGTTTATATTTATTAGTTTACTTTTAGGCTTGGGGAGCGGCGTTACAGGTTCAAGGATAGAAACAATCTCCCTGCTGAAAGGGGCATTATCAATATCTAAAATATAATGCTCTTTTGCACCGTTATATGGGAAGCCCTTCTCAGCGTTTTTCATTTTATCGCTGATACAGTCAAGAATTTTTACATACACTATATTGCCGCATACAAGAAGCAGGGGCTTGTCATTGACATAGACCATATACTCACCGAACATTTTCTTGTATCTAATGAGCCCCGTGCCGCCAATTTGTTCACAGACATATTCTATGTAATCGAGTGTTGTCATTATAACTCTTCTTTTCTTCATTATTTTTCTTGTTTGTTATTGTGCACCTCAAATACTGAACCTCCTTGCCTGTAGCCCAGTTTTTTGTAGTATGCGTCAACATCGCTCATTACATATACAATACAGTCGGGGTATTTATCATAGATACATTCCATTAGCTTTCTGCCGATATTTCTTCCCCTGAACTGAGGCATAACGAGCAAATCGCAAACATAGATGTAGAAGCCGCAATCGTCCAACGAACGGGAATAGCCGCACAAAACATCCCCTTCATACGCCACAAAGGTGATTGATAAGGCAAGGGCAGCCTTATATTTTTCGCATACCTCCTTTGCCCAATAGCAGGACCATTCATCGCCCTCGTTTTCAAGCAGTTTCATGAGCTTCCCTTCGTCTTTATTCTTATTATATGGCCTAATTTCCATATTGTAATCTCCTTGCCTTATTACACAATTATGAAGGATTCTCATCCATTCCGCCTTTAACACCCCAGCTTAGACGGGGCAGGGACGGTATAAATTCCTCATCGCTTGCCAACCGCAGAATTTCCTTAGTCTCCTCAAGCGGATAAGGCGTATCATCCCAACGGCAGAACTCAACTGTTGTTACAACTGCCACCCGTTCAAAATCGTTTTCCCCGACAGGGACTATTACCTCGTCACCGACATTAATCCGCAAATCGGTTGTGCGGTAATGATAAACCTTGCTGTGTTTAGTGAATTCAACGCCGCAGTATTTAACCTCTCCCTTTTTAAGGGCGGACATAAAGCCTTCCATTTCAATAATACCGCCAAAGCCATATGACCTTATAATTATCTCAAGCGCATCAACAAACAATAAAAACTCCTTTTCGGGTATATGGGCACGGTCGAACACTCCCGAATGAGTAACTGTGCTGCCATCCTCATATTCTGCTTGAAGGACAAAAAGTTTGAACTGATAACCAATTTCGCTCACGGATTGTGAATCCTGCCAGCCCTCAGCCTGGAGGCAGTCTGCCATAAGCCTGAGACTTATTTCGCCGAGGCTGAATGAGCTTTGGCTTTTTAAAAACAAAATGCCGTGCAGCACCGCCTCCGATTAATCAGCAAAATACTGATGTAATAATAACATATCGGAACTATATTTTCCATATTTTTATATAACTACTTTGAA
>JAAZFZ010000283.1 GCA_012511485.1 Clostridiales bacterium
GTTCAAAATCAGCCCGATCCCCAATGAGTTTTTTGGCCTCTAACGCCAGTTGACGGTTGTAGGATCCTTTTCGTAGGGAACCTACAATGGCTGCTATTTTAATTCTTTCCATGATGATGAACTCCTTTTCCTCGCTTTATAAGCGAAATTTTCCGGTTAATCAGGTTACTTAATTGATTCAAAAAGTGATTCAAATTCCTTCTGATGCCATACAAAGATATCAACAAGCACCGGATCAAAGTGGCGTCCTTTGCCTGAAACGATAATCTCCATACTTTTTTCGTGCGAAAACGCTTCTTTATAAACGCGTTGAGAGCGCAGCGCATCGTAGACATCAGCAAGAGCCATAATCCTGGCGGAAAGGGGTATTGCAGCTCCCTTAAGACATTTATTATAGCCGGAGCCGTTCCATTTTTCGTGATGGTAAAGAGCAATATCCTTACCCATTGTCAGAAATTCGTTTTTGCTATATTGCGCTTCGACCTTAGAAAGTGTGTCATAACCAATCTGCACGGGGGTCTTCATTACGGCAAACTCATCATCGGTGAGCTTGCCGGGTTTGAGCAGAATACCGTCGGGTATGCCAACCTTGCCGATATCATGAAGTGGACTGGCTTTATATATTGTATCAATAAATGTGTCGGTCACGATATCTGCGTAATCGGGGACGGAGCGTGCTGTTCGGGCTAGCAGCCGGCAGAAACTTGCTGTTCGTTCGATGTGCGCACCTGTATCGTCATCCCTCGATTCTGACAGATTAATTAACGCATAAATGGTAGCCATTTGGGAAGAGGAGATTTCCCGAACTTTCTCTTCCACCAGCTGTTCAAGATGTTTGCTGTATCTCTCGAGCTCGTCTTCAGTCCTTTTCATTTCGGTAACATCTTGAATCGTCCCGTAAAGATGGGTAAGAGTACCTTTAGCATCATACTTCGAATGAAATCTCAAATGCACCCACTTTATCTTACCGTTTTTCATCAGTAAACGATACCTGGTTGCCCAAGGGTCATGCGCAACGAACATCTCCCGGAACATTGCAGTCACTCGCTCAAGATCATCCGGATGGACAAATGAAAAAAACAAATCCGTAGTTGCGGGCGTTGAACTGTCTATTTCAAGAAGGGCATACATCGACTCTGACCAAATCATGCTGCCCAAGGAAAGATCTATATCCCACCCGCCTAACAGCGCAATTTTCTGCGCTTGAGCGAGTACTTCACGGCTGTGTATCAATTCCTTGTTAAGCTGCTCAAGGCGCTTTGCAATAGCGGAATGATCCAGAATCAATCTCGGCAGCAGTTCAGTTTGATTTTGGAAGTCAATCTCCTTTGCGAAGCTTTCTAGCGCATAGGCTATGATCTCGGTATCTGAATGGAGTCCGTTTGATAATATGCCCTGCAGTTGTAAATGTCGATTGTTCATAAAAGCTCCCCCGACAACAGACAATCGATACCGACATTTTTGATTGCGCGCAAGTGCCGAATTATAGCTTTTACATCCTCTTTTGTGGAGATAATGCCGCCATGCTGCGAGGCTACTATTTCAATATCCAGCATATCGATAGTGTTCAGGGCGTTTTCCAGGGCACGATTTGAGGTCATAGTTCTTTTATGGAACTCAGCTATTCCGTTGATAGGGCATTGCGCCAAATTCAAAGAACACTCCTTCGGACTTCGGCATTCCCTGCGAGCATCCTCCAGTAGGGGAATCAATGAGCATTGGGTAGCTA
>JAAZFZ010000284.1 GCA_012511485.1 Clostridiales bacterium
ATCGTCCTGATAAAGTAGGCCACTCCTTCGCCATCCGGAGCCATGCCATTCTGCTCCATCAAGCTTCCAATGAAGATTGCCCAGGTAGAAATGGGGACCAATACACATACAGGAGCTGCTGTAGAGTCAACAATATATGCAAGGAATTCCCTTGGTACTTTGTGCTTGTCAGTCAGTGGGGACATGGAAGCACCTACTGTCAGGCAGTTGAGGTAATCGTCAATGAAGATGACTACACCAAGCACCCAAGTCCAAAGAAGGGTGCTTTTTTTCGTTTTCGCACGTTTTGACACCCATTCGCCGAAAGCATAAGCACCTCCCGCTCTCTCAATCAATGCGATGATACTCCCCATGAGACCGCATACGATGAACAGCCAGCCAATGTCCTCGTTGATCATAATCTCAAGGAAAGAATCGCTTAACGGTGAAAAGAAATCACCTTTATTACCCATGAGAAAACCTAGCAGTCCTCCCAACATCAGGGATTCTAATATACGTTTCGTATAGAAAATGTAAATCAACAGAAACGCAGCCGGAATCAAGGTCAATAAGCCAAAATCCTCGGCATTATCCGGCGACAGTAATACGACAACGATGAAAAAAATTGCCAAAATTCCATAAGTCTTAATAATTTTCGAGTATCCATCGAATTTTGAGTTCATAATTATGTAATCCTCCTCTCAATGATGAGTCCATGCGATACCAATATCACCTCCCGTATCCGCTTCAGGACATAAAACAATTATGTTTTTATTGTATGCATTTTTTATGCCTATGCAAGAGCTTTAGTAAAATAATTCCGACAATTCTGTTTTCAATAGCGTTTTGACGTAAAATATTGTGAAATCAAGTGTTCATAATGTCCATTCTACGATTTAAGACAAACGTATCTATAAAATAATATCCATATTTTGTATTGTTAGGAAATAAACAATTGTTTTTTTCACACTCTTGATACTTTTTGCCGTTTTACACCGCTATCGTTTATCAGCCGTGATTTCTATATTGTCAATATTGACAATATAGAAATTGTAAATGAGAATTTATCTCTTTCTATTTTTTCGTTGATACAAATCTAACAAAATATCGACACTTATTTCTTTTCAACTCCTTTCAAAAAGTTGTGGCTTTTTTATAGAAGCTATGTTACAATAAATCTCGTCGCGCAGGCATGGCGGAATTGGCAGACGCGCACGGTTCAGGTCCGTGTGCTCGCAAGGGCATGGAAGTTCGAGTCTTCTTGCCTGCACCATAAAAAAGCAGTACCCCTTTGGGTGCTGTTTTTTTATCGACGAGCAGCATGAGAACTCAAACCGTGTTATAATTAAATTACATTATCTAACTGCGTTTTGAATATTATCAACATCCTGCAATGAGAGGACTATCAATGGAAGCAAGCCATAGCGATTACGATATAAAAGCAATACTAAAATATGCCGGAGCCTATATCGCATGGGTTGTCGGCTCCGGATTTGCTACCGGTCAGGAGATTCTGCAGTTCTTCGCCAGCTACGGCTATGCCAGCTACGTTATCATACTGCTTAATTTTATTGGCTTTCTTTTTTTGGGCCAAACTTTGCTGACAACCGGATATGAACAAAAGGACGACGAAAGTTTTAACCATTATCGATACTTCTGCGGTAACAAGCTTGGAACAGTCTACTCATGGCTGGTTCCAATAATCCTGATGCCGGTCATGGCGGTGCTGATATCCGGTTCCGGAGCGACGCTTTACGAATATTATGGAATCAGCCACTATATCGGCTCAGCGCTGATGGCCTTGATGGTTTTGGGCGCTTATCTAATCGGCTTCGAGAGGCTTATAAAGGTCGTGTCTATGGTCAGCCCGGTCATCATTCTGTTCTCGCTGATTATCGGGGTGATTACACTGTTCAAGGATTTTCACAACATGGCTGAAATCGGGCAGTACGGAGAAATACTTGCAGAGAAACAATCATCCCCCTGCTGGGCTTTGAGCTCAATCCTGTATATGGCCTTGACCTTTCTGGGTGGTAGTACATATTATACTGCTTTAGGTGC
>JAAZFZ010000036.1 GCA_012511485.1 Clostridiales bacterium
AAGGCAGAGGTGTTCGCTTAATAACCATTGACAATAAAGACGGCGAGCCTAAGGTGACAAGCGAAGTCAAATCATTTTCGGATATTTTTGATATTAATGTGATTGCCTACATAAGATACTTTTACACGGCATATGAAACAAGGATATTTGCATGGATACTCACAGGCGTTCTTGCCGCAGGGCTTATTGCTATTATAATTATTGCTACAATAAAAAGAAGCAGGAAGAAGAGCGCACTTAAAATGAAGGTGCGCATCAAGAAGGGCAAAAACCCCGAAAAACGCCGTAAAAACAAAAAGCGTAAGAAATAAGTCTGTTTAGTCCTTGACTTTTTATTTCAGGCGGAATAGAATTAATATCAAACGTAATAGAATTAATATCAAATTAAATATTTCCTTATTAAGAGCGGCTGAGGGACAGGCCCTGTGAAGCCCGGCAACCTGAGAACTCAAGGTGCCAAATCCTGCGGTTTTAACCGAAAAATAAGGTGCTTAACGCCCGGGGTTAAGACAGCCTCGGGCATTTTAAGTTTTAAACAAAGGAGAAAAAATATGGAAAAGCATCTTTTCACATCCGAATCAGTTACGGGAGGGCATCCCGATAAAATCTGTGACCAAATAGCTGACGCTGTGCTGGACGCTATCCTTGCTCAGGATAAATTCGGCAGGGTGGCCTGTGAGGTATGCTGCACAACAGGTATGGTTATGGTTATTGGCGAAATCAGCACAAGTTGCTATGTGGATATACCAAAGGTTGCGCGTGAGGTAATTTGCAGCATTGGCTATGACTCCGCCGAGAAAGGCTTTGACGGCAACTCATGTGCAATCCTGACTTCCATTGACGAGCAGTCAAAGGATATTGCTCTCGGTGTTGATAAATCCTTTGAAATGAAAAAGGGCGAGGAGGATTCTTATAACCTCAACGGGGCAGGCGACCAGGGCATGATGTTCGGCTTTGCCTGCGACGAAACGCCGGAGCTAATGCCAATGCCTATCTCCCTTGCTCACAGCCTTGCCCGTCGCCTGACAGATGTCCGCAAAAACGGAACTCTGCCATACCTGAGGCCGGACGGGAAAACTCAGGTCACAGTCGAATATGACGAGAATGACCGCCCATTGAGGGTCGATACAATTGTTGTCTCCTCTCAGCACAGCGAGCAGGCGGATATTGAGCAGATACGCAAGGATATTATCCGCTGTGTCGTTTTGCCGGTAATACCCGAAAACCTTATGGACGAAAACACACATATCTATGTCAACCCCACAGGGCGTTTTGTGACAGGCGGCCCTCAGGGCGACAGCGGCGTAACCGGCAGAAAAATAATTGTTGATACCTACGGAGGATATTCACGCCACGGAGGCGGTGCTTTTTCGGGTAAGGACCCGACTAAGGTTGACCGCTCGGCAGCCTATGCGGCAAGGTATGTGGCAAAGAATATAGTTGCGGCACGCCTTGCCTCAAAATGTGAGGTTCAGCTCGCATACGTAATCGGCGTCGCAAAGCCGGTCTCCGTTATGATTGACACCTTCGGCACGGGGAAAGTAAGCGATGAAAAGCTCTCAACAATTGTCAATAAGCTTTTTGACCTGCGCCCTGCGGCAATAATTGATTATTTTGACCTTCGCCGCCCGATATACCGTCAGGTTGCGGCTTTGGGCCATATGGGTCGCACTGATATTGACCTGCCGTGGGAGCATACGGATATGGTTGAAGGACTCAAAAAAGCAGTTGAAGGTAAAAGCTATGGACTGGACTGAAATTGTAGTAACAGTTGAAGCTGAAAAAATCGAGCAGGCAAGCGACATTGCTTTGATGGTTGTACCATACGGAATTTATGTGGAGGATTATCGCAACCTGGAGAGTGAAACGCAGGAAATAGCCCATACCACATTGATTGACGAGAACCTGCTCACAAAGGATAGGTCAAAGGGGCTTGTTCATATTTATATCCCGCCACATGATAACCCCTCTGAGGCCGTGGAATACCTCAGCGAGCGCCTTACTGCAGCGGAAATCAGACATGAAACAAAAACCGTACCCTGCAAAAAGGCAGATTGGGAGAATAACTGGAAGGCTTATTTCAAGCCCGTGCCAGTGGGCGAAAAGCTCCTTATCCGCCCTGCATGGGAGGATGGTTACAATCAAGACGGCAGAACGATTCTGAACATTGACCCGGGTCTTGCTTTCGGTACAGGCACGCACGAAACGACTAAGCTCTGCCTTGAAGCAATTGAAACGATTGTATCGCCTGAAAAAACTGTGCTCGACATAGGCTGTGGCAGTGGAATTCTTTCAATTGCGGCTCTCTTGCTCGGGGCAAAGAGTGCCACCGCCGTTGATATCGACCCTCTTGCCGTTAAGACGGCTAAGCAAAACGCAGAAAAAAATAATATTGACCCCAGAAGATATACAGTCCTTGAGGGCAACCTTGCTGATAAGGTCAGCGGAACATACGATATTATCATTACGAATATCGTAGCCGATGTAATTGTCCTCTTTTGTCAAAAGGTAGCTGAATTTATGAATCGGGATTCGGTTTTTATAACCTCAGGCATTATAGATATGCGTGAAAATGATGTGCTTTGCGCATTTGAAAAGAATGGCTTTGCAGTCCGAAAACGCCGTGAGAAAAACGGATGGGTGTGCTTTGAATGCACCCTGAAAAATACATGACAATATCTGCACTCACAATTTAACAGCAATAAAAAAGCACACGGCAGCGCCATGTGCTCTTATTATTAATTATGCGGTTATTCCTGCTTTTCGTCCTCTACAAGGATAGGCTCATCATCACAGCATGAGCATGAAACATAGTCCTCTGCCTCGTCGTCACGGCCCTTTATCTCTATGAATTTTGTAATAGCAAAATAAATAGCGGCTGCGGCTGCGGCAATGCCTGCGATAATTGCGATAATCTTTGCAACCTTTTTAAATGTTTCAGACATTTTTAGATACCTCCGAAATATTATTGGTTATCCAACCTTTTTTTATTATATAGCATTTGCACCCATCAAGTCAACTATTAAAAGTTAAATTTGTATTGAAAACATACAATATATACAATAAAAGTAAAAACCGGGAAAAAAAGCTTTTATGCAGAATATTAGCAAAACAGTGTGTAAAGGGGTTTAGCTTTACAGACTTTGCTTCAACGATAACAATTAATCTGACACGCTTCTGCTGGTATTCGAGCGATTCGGCTCGGAATAAATCATATTATGCGGCTATATAATTATTAACGCATTGGGAATGAAACGCATTGTTTAAAAACATGGGCACCATATTCAGAAAAATATGCAAAAACATATCGTTTTTTATGAGTGAATAGCCGCAAAAAAAAGTCGGCTGATGTCAAATCATCTGAGAGAATAAAAAAGTCTGCCTGACCCTTTGGTAAGGCAGACAAAATGTGTTACCAGTCAAAGCTTACAATCAGTCCGTTTGTAACATACTCAATCCCATTTTCGAGTGCAACAGGCTCAAAGCTTGCCATAAATGCATTGAACATATCTTCATTGGGGAACATCAAATCACCCTCCAGATAAAGGTCTTCTTTTTTAAACATATCCTTGAGAGTGAAGCCCGACACCCACCAGTTATTATTCATATCCAGCTCATAGTAAAGCTCGCCGTTTTTCTTGTATAATCTGAGCCCCATGGGCATCATCTGGGAGTTCTGTGCGCTGTCATAGAATTCGATGAGTCTCTCCACAGGCTTATTGTATAGAGCAATTTCGGCACCGTTGGCTA
>JAAZFZ010000285.1 GCA_012511485.1 Clostridiales bacterium
GGTAAGAAGCACGGACAATGTTCTTTTTCAATATGCCGGAGCAGGCAGAAAGGACAAGCCAGGAATAGTTCAAATAGGAGTTGCACCAAAAAAGCTTCAAAATGAGTTGGAAAAGACAGATATCGGAAGCATTTCAAAAGGCTCGACATTTGGCGCCGATGGGATTGTGATTATAATAGATAGAGATTCTGATACGATAATAAGTCACAAAAATGAATCAATACAAGGCAAAAAAGCTGCTGAGTTTGATTGGGGGAATAAAGTAAGAGAATATGAAGCCGGGGAGTTCAAGTATATTTTGGATGAAAAAGAATATTTCATGAAGTACCAGGCTTCGGGAGATAATATAATATGTGCAACAATTCCTGTGCAAGAATTTAAGCAGGGGCTGAGTAATTTTCTGAAAAACACGGCAATGATTTCAGCAGCGGCACTTATACTATGCATTATTATAATATTCTTGCTTCTAAGAATTAATATTATAAACGAAATAAGGAAGCTTATGAAGTCTATTAAAGCCATAGGTGAAGGGGATCTGACAAAATCGGTCGATATAAGGTCAAGCAAAGAGTTTTCAGAGCTTAGTGAAGGAATTAATCTTATGGCTGACAACCTCAAAGAAATAATAAAAAAGATCTTTGAGATGACGCATAATCTCAAGGAGTCAGGAGAAATACTGATTAATTCAGCTGACATATCAAACAAAGGTGCTTCTGAGATTATGAATGCAATTAATGAGCTTGCAAAAGGAGCCGGCGAACAAGCGGATGAAGCTTCAAAAGGAGCATTTACAGCTAAAAATGTTTTAGACAGGGCTGAAGCAATTCTCGGCAATATAGAAAAAACAGTCAAAAGCACTGAGCATACTAAGGATACGGTCTTGGAGGGTGCAGGAATAATCAGCCATCAGAATGAAAAGATGAAGGAAAGCGTTACAAGCATAAAGAATCTTGAAGACTCCATCAATAATCTGTCCGAGCGTGCTGATGAAATAGATAATATAATTGAAGTTATTACCTCAATAGCCGAACAAACTAATATGCTCGCTTTAAATGCAGCAATTGAAGCGGCCAGGGCGGGAGAATTCGGGAAAGGTTTTGCGGTTGTTGCCGATGAGGTAAGGAAGCTTGCAGAGGGTTCCACAAAAGCGGCACACAGGATATCAGAAATAATAGTGCAGATACAAGCAAGTATAGAAAATGCTAAGGAACAGGCAAACAGTTCTACTGGAGTGATTGAAGAGCAGCAGACAGCCGTGAGGGACACCGAGGAAGCTTTCAACAGAATAAATAATGTGACTCAGGAAGCTGTAAGTCAGGTTGCCGGTATAGCTGAAGCTACAGAAAATATTATAGAAGGAATACATAAGATAGTTGGACTTGTAGAAGCACAAGCTTCAGTTTCACAGGAGAGCGCTGCTTATACCGAAGAAATAACTGCGTCCATACAAGAACAGACATCAGCTATAGGGGATGTGGATAGTATAGCCAATGATCTGACAAATACTGTACATGATTTGAATTCGTTGATAAATAGATTTACTATATAAGCTATATTATATGGTAGGAAACCGGATATTGAATTCGGTTTTTCCTGACTTTAACTGAATTTGTGAATTAAATCCGGCATTATACAAAGAATAAAACAAACATATGATTCTTTGGAGGAAGTATAACGGATACCTCAGGTAAAGCAGCATTTATCCTATATTTACTAATTGACTTTACAAGGTTATCGTTATAAAATTAAGTTCCTGCATCGAAGAAAGGATGTAAAACAGAAAAGTTGTGGCTGACTTCGAAGCATGGAAATTTCAGGCGTGAAAAATACCATTAAAAGCCTGAAAAAAGTATGTTGACAAGATATTTGCGGTATGATA
>JAAZFZ010000286.1 GCA_012511485.1 Clostridiales bacterium
GATATAACCCTTCTGTATCAGGCAGCATTAATGGATCCGCTTACAGGTACCGTTTGCACGACTGAAGAAATAAGGCAAATGGTTGACGAAATGCTCGTAGCAGGAGCTCAATGGCTGCCGCAGTACAAGGATGATATAGTGAAAGCCAAAAAAAGGCTGAAAGAATCAAAGCTGGAGCTTCGCCCCGTAAAAGGCTTTACTGTAAAAGAAAAATAAATTGAGGAAATGGCAACAGATAAGAAGAAATACAGAAAACTTGCTTCGGCTTCTGCAAAGGACAAAATAAAATAATAAGATTCAGAGTATCCTTTTCATAATACCAATATATCTGTAATCTCCTTGGCACAGAAAAACCTCCTATGGCTTTTTTACCATAGGAGGTGCTTTTTTATTATACAGGTATGTTTTCGGTTTTTAATTATTTATTCCCTCAATGATACTCAGGCAGCCATTTCCCGTGAGTTTCAATAAGGTCATCGCACATCTTGATAATATCATCAATTGATAGCTCGCTGGAGGCATGAGGGTCAAGCATCACCGCCTGATAAATATGCTCCTTTTTGCAGGTTGCCGCAGCTTCGATTGTAAGGAGCTGAACATTGATATTAGTCATATTCATAGCGGCAAGCTGAACGGGTAGCGAACCCTGAATGCACGGCTGGATACCGTATTTGTTTACAAGGCAGGCAACCTCAACGCAGGCCTCTTTTGGCAGGTTATCAATCAGCCCCTTGTTGAGCACATTGCCTCCGATTTTGTAAGGGGTGTCTGTCACCATCGAATTAATAATTCTTGAGGCATATTCCTTTGTTTTAATATGGCTGACATTGCCCTTTATATAGTCTTCCTTCGCACTTTCCCATCTGGCTATCTGACCTATGCAGCGGCGCGGATACTCATCAAGCGGGATATTATAGTTTTCTATTAATTCGGGATATTTCGACTTAATGAACAGGTTGTTATACTCCGCATTATGTTCACTTGACTCTGTGCAGTAATAACCTAAGCGGCGGATATATTCATACCTGACAAGGTCACGGCAGTCCTTTCTCCCCTCTCCTTCAAGAACGGCAACAGCCCTTTTGCGGATTTCGGGATATAGGTCTGTTCCGTCTGCATCGTTGATTTCAAGTAGCCAGCCCATGTGATTTATGCCGGCAATCTTCTCTTTAATAGGCTCTTTAAAATCAATGCCGAGGTCTTTCAACAGCCCTCTGGAGCAGCCCTGTACGCTGTGGCAGAGACCAACTGTTTTTATGCCGGTATATCTCTGCATATAGCCCGTAAGCATCCCCATTGGGTTGGTATAATTAAGAAACCACGCATTGGGGCAAACCTCGCTCATATCCCTTGCAAAATCCTCAAGCACCGGAATGGTGCGCAATGCCCTAAATATACCGCCGACGCCCATAGTATCGCCAATTGTCTGGCGCAGTCCGTATTTTTTGGGTACTTCAAAATCGATTATTGTGCAGGGGTCATAAAGACCAACTTGAATTGCATTTACAACAAAATCCGCATTTCTCAAAGCGTCTTTTCTGTTTTCAACACCGAGATATTTTGAGATTTTTGCACGCTGCGAATTGATGTTTTTATTTAGTGCCATTACCATTATGTATGATTCCTCGAGCCTTTTAGCGTCGATATCATACAATGCAATTTCACAGTCACAAATAGAATCCGTCAGCATAACATCACCGATAACATTTTTGGCAAAAACTGTACTTCCGGCACCCATAAAGGTTAATTTCATATTCTTCACTCCAGTTAAATAATTCGAAGCTATTATACTATTTTATCCAATTTTTGTCCTATAAAAAAGTAAAAAAACCTAATCAAACACTTTTTTTGCGATGCTAACACCTGCCATGGCATCTTTGGCATAAAAATCAGCTTTTATTTTTTTTGCATATTCCGGCGTCATCACAGCACCGCCGACCATTATTTTGCAGTCAAGTCCCCTATCACGAATGAGTTTAATTGTCTGCTCCATTGAAGGAACTGTTGTTGTCATGAGCGCACTCAAGCCTAACAGACGGATGCCCTCATTTTCGACAGTTTTTGCAATCAACTCGCTGTCAGTATCCCTGCCAAGGTCAATTACCTCATAGCCGTAATTCTCAAGCATAACCTTTACAATGTTTTTGCCAATATCGTGAATATCGCCTTTAACAGTGGCAATGACTATTCTCCCCTTGTTTTTCTGCTTGCAGCCGTTTTTTGCAAGGTTTTCATTAATAACGGCAAAAGCGCTCTGTGCAGCTTGGGCACATTTCATGAGCTGGGGCAAAAACAGTGTTTTATTGTCAAAGCCCTTGCCGACCTCATCGAGTGCCGTAACAAGTATGCTCACAACTATATCCTGATGCGGTCTTCTTTGAAGCTCCTTTATTGTCAGCTCACAGGCACTCTCAGCCATTCCCCCGAGAATAGAGTCAAAAAGTGTTTGTCGCCTTTTGGTTTCGGTATAGGGGCTACCCTGCGCTGAGAGTTTTCTAATATACTCGCCGCACTGCTCATCAAGCCCTAAAAGCGCCTTGAAGGCATAATAAACATTCATCATCATAGATGAGCCGGGGTTAATAATACACGCATCCAGCCCGCTGTGAAGAGCTTGAGAGAAGAAGGTTGAATTTAAAACCTCTCTTGAAGGCAAGCCGAATGATACATTTGAAACACCCAGAACCGTTTTAACTCCCAAGGTCTTTTTAATCAGTGCAAGCGATTGAAGCGTAACTTTTGCCGCGTCGGGGCTTGAGCTGACTGCAAGTGTGAGAGCATCAATAATAATGTTTTTCTTATTTATTCCGTATTCCTCAGCGGTATTTATAATTTTCCGGGCTATTTCAAGCCTGCCCTCCGGCGTTTCGGGGATTCCGTTTTCATCCAATGTAAGACCCACAACAACGCCGCCGTATTTTTTAACAAGAGGGAAAATCTTTTTCATTTCACATATCTTGCCGTTGACGGAATTGATAAGAGCCTTGCCGTTATAAACCCTCAGAGCCGCCTCCATGACTGCAGTGTCCGATGTATCAATTTGCAGGGGAAGCTTTACTAAAGACTGCAGAGATGTAATCGCGTTTTGCATTGCTACGTTCTCGTCGATATCCGGCAAGCCGACATTTACATCAAGAATATGTGCGCCGTCATCTGCTTGTGCAAGACCTTGGTCAAGAATATATTCAAAATTATTTTTTCTCAGAGCCTCTTTAAACAGCTTTTTGCCCGTAGGATTAATTCTCTCGCCTATTATCACGGGAGAAGGGCCTATCTTGCAGGCATTGGCATAAGAGGATTCTTTAGTTATATCTTTTTCGATTATCTGCGCAGGTTCAATATCGGAGCAAAGCTCAATCATCCTTTTTATATGCTCAGGAGTTGTGCCGCAGCAGCCGCCCAGTATATGTGCCCCTTTTTGAGCCATAATCAGCATATCATCCGCAAATTCCTCAGCATCAACATCAAATACTGTATTCCCGCACTCGACCTTCGGAATGCCTGCATTTGGTTGCACAATTATCGGCAGCGAGCATAGCTTTGAAAGCTTTTCGAGGAATTCTATCATTTTGTCGAGGCCGTTGCCGCAGTTTATGCCCAGAGCATCAACACCAAGCCCTTCAAGCAGGGCAACTGCACATTCGATATCGCCTCCTGTCAACAACCTGCCGTTAATATCAAAAGAAAAGGTTGCAAAAACAGGCAGACTCGTGTTCTCCTTTACGGCTAAAACGGCCGCCTTCATTTCGTAGGTATCAGTCATTGTTTCGATTATGGCAAGGTCAGCGCCGCTTTTTTCGGCAATAACTGCGGCCTGCGAAAAGGAGCTGTATGCGTCGTCAAAGGATAAATCGCCCAATGGTTCAAGTAATTTGCCGGTCGGACCTATGTCGAATGCAATGAACCTCTCCTTTCCCCCGCAAAGGCTGATAGCTTTTTTGGCATTTTTGATTGCAGCATTAATTATCTCTTCCACACAATAGCCGCTTTGGCAAAGTTTAATTCTGTTGGCACCTAATGTGTTTGTTGTTATCAAGTCACAGCCTGCGTCAAGATAATTCAAATGGATATTTTTGATGACATCACCCTGAGTAATATTCATTATTTCGGGCAATTCGCCTGCTTTAAGACCATTTTTTTGAAGCATTGAGCCCATTGCGCCATCAAAAAAAACTATTCTTTTGCCAAGCAAATCAGTAATTTTCATATAATCAAACCCCTAAAAAATCTCTGATAAATTTTCTATTATTTTGCGTGCAATATCTGCCCTGTTCATTACATAAACATGAATACCGCTAACACCGTTTGCAACTAAATCGACAATCTGGTCGGTTGCATATGCTATACCCGCTTGCTTTAATGCCTGCGGCTTGTCACCGAATTTGTCTACAATAGCCTTAAATTTCGGCGGCAAAGTCGATGTGCCTGACAAAGCAAATATTTTTTCGATTTGCTTAATATTCGTAACCGGCATCACGCCTGCATCAACCGGTTTATCAATTCCCTTTTTCAAGGCATTATACAAAAAGCTGTAAAGAACATTGTTATCAAAGAACATTTGGGTTATCAGAAAATCGCACCCGTGCGAAACCTTTTCTTTAAGAAAGTCCAAATCCTTTTGCTTATTGGCGGCTTCAACATGCCCTTCCGGATAGCAGGCACAGCCGATTGAGAAATCGCCCATTTCCTTAATTGCATCAATTAACTCATAGGCATAACTAAAATCTCTCTTTTTCATTTCGTCATTCTTTGGAATATCTCCTCTGAGAGCAAGAATGTTTTCAATATTGTTTGCCTTCAATTCTTTAACAATTGCAGCAACATCTTCGTATGAATTTGATACACAAGTCAAATGAGCCAGAGCGGTTGTGTTCAGTTCATTCTGAATATGCGAGGCTACCTGAACAGTGTTTTTAAAAGCCCCTGCCCCTCCTGCCCCGTATGTAACGCTTATATAGTCGGGATTAAGAGCGGAAAGCTCATCAACAGCTTTTAGAACCGGTTCAAATGAAGAATCAGCCTTGGGTGGAAATACTTCAAATGATATTGTTGTTTCCTTCTCCTTGAGCAAATCACCAATTCGCATTCTTTCACCGCCTAAAAATATTATACATCTTAAGATTATACAACAATGGGATAAAAATGCAACAATATTTCAAAATTACATTAAATCTTCTAAATATATTTAGAATTATCACTGCTGTTATTAAGAAGTTCAAATATACATTTAAATAATAGTTTAAATAATGTTTAAAGCCGATAGTTAACATTTATCAAAATAATAACCGAAAGCAGGAATCGGTTCTGCTTTCGGCTGTTATGTAACAGTGCTATTTACCTTATGTTTAACTTCACCTTTTTAATGCCTATGGCAGACTTGAGTTCAAATTGCAACCTCAATTTCTGTTTTGCTCAATTGATTTTAGAAACAGGCCTACTTCAAAAAGGAAGGCCGCATCGATGCTGTCAACTACACCGTCTGCATTGGCATCACAAGCCTCGTACGCTGCCCTGCCAATGGAAGCACCCGACAGCAGCTCGTCGGCGACAAGGCCGGCAATGAGTGAATCATTCGCATCAATCTAGCCGTCACAGTCACAGTCACCGTAGATTACGGCCTCATACTCCTTTGCTTGAGTTAAGCCTTCATATAAACGGAATTTTGTGCCCGTAACTACTTTATCACTGCCGCTGAGCTCGCCAGTGCTTGCACCGAAAATTTTTAAATTAGTGTTTAAAAAACCTGATTTAATCACGGAAGCACTCATTTCGGATAAACTAAAGCCCGATAAAAATCTATTAGAATCATCAATTATAAGCCTGCCGCTTTCATTCTGAACCAATTCCAGTCTGAAATTAAGAGGGACTTGATTTATTGAATCTTTCATAAGGTTTTGAATAGGAATTGATTGTAAAATATAGTTCTGATTAGTAATATTAATAAAGAAGTCATATATTGATTCAGCATTGCTGTCGTCAATTATAATGCTGACAACACCGTTTTGCGGGATGATATAGGTCTTATCCTCCCATGAAACCTGCGCTCCGCTCAGAGCGTCACCTGAGGTTGAATCGGTTACCATAATATCATACTCATACCCTGCTCCGATTGATTCCCACTCACAGATATAGGGGTATGTTAAGGTTCCCTCATCATACATGTGCCATTTTCCGTCAGTATATTCCTCAAAATACATTGCTGTCATTGTTTTTATTCCCTGAACAGTATATCCGGGAATTGAGTTAATTTCATCGCCTGTCTCTAAGCCGGGGTCTTCAGAATCTGCAAAGTTTTTGTAATCAAATTCCTCATTTGTCACCCAACGCCAACAATCACCCTCATTTATGCAGCCTATCCACGCTCCGTAAATCCTTTTTGAAATAAGGTAATTAAAAACGAATTCATCTTCTTCGGGGGTATTGATTGTAACAAGGTGACCGCCGTATTCTTCGCAACGCTCTTTTGCCTCATCCCATGACAGCCTGTAATCAAACGCTTTGTAATAATTGCCGTTATACTTAACCGCATATTCAAAAACCTCATCCTGAGCAGAGGAAATGAGCGAAAAGAAAGAAAGAGAGCAAAAAACTAAAGAAAAGCAAAGTAATGCGGAAATATACTTTTTAATCATCATTCAGCCCCCTCCAATTCTTTCTATATATAATACCATATTATTCAATCATTTTCAATAAACTAAAATGTAAATAAATGTAAAAAGGAGCAGAGTCCCCTCTGCTCCTTTTTATAACTCTATGTTATTTTACCAATGAAGCGTATAAGGAGCCTTCAGAGCCTACATCAAACGGCAAATCAAATGTGTTTTCACCCATATACAATTGGGCAGGAATACCTGCGACCCTATTTGCAATTAGATTTCCATAAAACCTAAGATTATTACCTGCCAGTGTAACTGTCCCCTTTGGGGCATATACTATACCATGGATATCTTGACCGTCTGCTGTTAAGTTTATATTGCCGTTTTCGGAATAAAGTGCTATCGACTCTGTATTAGTAAACTTATTTGTTCCTCCTGTAAACTGAATATCGCCTTTTGCATAAATACATCCGCTATTAACCTTAACAGTATTATTAAAATTGATTTTACCAGTACAATATATCGAACCGCCGTTAAAAACCAAAACAGGGGAACCACCAGAAATAGATAGGTTTCCATTAACATAAAGATTGCCATTTACCTCAATGCTATTTGGGAAACTAGCATTTCCGAGAATCATGACATTGCCATCAATTTTATTTACATTTTTTACAGATGAACCTTGTAATATAGTATCATATGATTGAGGCACAGTTTGCTCAACACAGCTCGTGAAATCAGGCATTTCAATAACGGGGGAATCATAAACAACCTTCCCGGCTGTAGCCGTCCATTGGTTAAAAAACCCTCCTTGTGAACCCTCAAGTGACCCCTTAATATAGCCACGACCCGGGCTACACATAAATTGGCCATTACTGTGAACGCTTCCGTGTATATCAAACTGACCGCCTAAATTCAAGGTGTATTCCTCATCCCCGGAAAAAATACAGTAGTCATAAACAGCCGAATAATTACCCTGACTTTTGTAAAGCTTGCTCGCCGCAGTTGCCGACATATCAACTACAGAAACATTAAACACATTTGCAAAGAAAGTTTCCATTTCAGCGTCGCAATATACTGTGCAGATAAAGTCTGTTGCATCGAAATCCACACGGACATCTTTCGCTTTGAAGCCGTTTTTTTCGATATAGCTTTTTGCTGTGGCGGTAGCTTTATTAGCGTCCGGTAAATCATGAACTGCTGCGAGGGCAGCACTGTCAACAGCTGATTGCAACTGAGATTTTTGATAATAGGCAAGTCCCAAGTCCACTGAAAAAGAAGCAAAAGAAAGCAGTACAACCATTGAAACAACAACAAAAATCAATACGACTCCGGATTCATCATTTATTAGAGAACGAATCTTTTTCATATATTTAACCTCCTTTGGCAGAAAAAACAAAAGAAATAATTTACCATATACATATTACCATAAGACTATTTATTTTTCAACAAAAATTTGCACAAGTTCATAGAAAGTTTATAAAAAAGCACCAAAAGAGCAGGGTTGCCCCTGCTCAGAATGCATTTTTTAGTTTATCCTTTTAGTTATTCTATTAGTGATGCATACTTTTTGCTGCCGGAGCCAATATCAAAGGGCAAATTGACCGTTGCTGTGAGCACTGACATAAAACTTTCAAATCCACCACGACAAAAGGTAAAACCGACTAATCAATATTTAACTCCTTGAGGGAATCCAATGACTGTTCAAACTGCTTTTGAAGCTCTTTAAGCAGATTTTCGGACTGCCTGATGTGATATGTATGCACTTGAAGAAGTTTAAGAAGTCTGAGCCTTTCTGTCGAAAATTTTGTTTCAATTTCATTCTTTTGCTGAGCAAATGTGTAAACCTGCTTTTTGTTGATTTCTCGCAGTTCTGCCAGCTCCGACTCATATTTACTTTCCTGTTCAGAATACCCTTCCTGAAGGGTCTTTAAATCAGCAAGCTGTGCCTTTAGTGCCCGGTTTTCATTAATCAACTCTTTGCAGGATTCGAGTTTTAATTGAAATTCAGAGATGATAGTTTTATACTTCTCGTTCTCCTCATAAAGCTGCTCTGAATGCGATGATGCTTCGCGTAGCTCTTTAAGTTCGGATTCATTTTTCGTTGCTCTTTCTGTGAGTGCCTGATTCTCTTCTTTTAATGAGTCCCGTTCAACAGTTATAAGCTGAAGGTTATTTCTATACTCATCAAACTTCTTGTCAAAAACCTGCTGTGCGCTGATGAGATTTGAATTGATAATGTCAATATATTCATAAACCTCCGAAGGGTTCAAACCAAACATTGCCTTTTTAAATTCGACAAGATCTGAACTCTCAGAAATTTTGTTACTCCCTTTATTTTTATTTTCGTTCCTGCGATTTACACTATTTTTATTCTTATTCTTATTCTTTTTCTCATTATTCCCATTCATTGCGACATTCTTCTGAGCACTAGCTTTAGCTTCGTGCTTAACATTAATCTCATCTCTCATACCATGTACTCTCCATCCATAGATATTTACCATATGCCGGGAAGCCAAATCACCTTATTTCAAGCTTGTCTCCTACCTTCAGCCCAACATCTTTTGCTGTTCCTCCGCAAAGCTCAAGAACATAACGTGCGTCTTTAACAGGTTTAAACACTTTTCTAGGTTTCATAGATTCCTCTATTTTGATTATAACATAGTCTGCTGATAAAAATAAAGCATCAATTTCAAAATTCATGCCAAATGTATGAATTTGGTTGCAAGGGGACAATAATAACCCGTGATTTTTAGCCATGGTTTTTCTGTACATCAAGCCAAAGAATCTTCTAATGAAGCTATTTGCAAGCTCAACCTCGTCAATAACTGTTTGATTCTCTTTTAGGACAACCACCATTTTCATTCTATTCACACCAATACAAAAAAATACTAACTTATCGGCACATTTTATTTGAATTGTTCAATAATATTTAATATTGTTGGCCCCATAACAATAATTAATATTGTCGGGAAAATAAATGCAAGCATGGGAAGCATCATTTTAATTGTTGCCTTCATGCCCTTTTCCCTTGCCTTTTGGCTCCTTGTTACACGAAGCTGTTTTGACTGAACTCTCATAACATTGTTAATCGGGATGCCTAATTGCTCGCCCTGAACCAATGCGGATGCAAAAGTCTTCAATTCTTCTATATCACTTGCAGCACTAAGATTCTGGAGTGCTTCTTTTCTCGCTCTCCCCATCTGCATTTCACGGTGGACAATAAGAAGCTCATCAACAAACGGGCCTCTAAGCTTTTCGGCAATTTTCAGAAGTGAACTGTCAAAGCTCAGCCCGGCCTCCATACAGACTCCCAGTAAGTCCATGGCATCAGGGAGTTGATTCCTTATGCCTGACTGATGACCTCTGACTTTTGACCTGAGATACAGGGTGGGAGATAAAACCCCCATCATACAGCCAACCAAAATCAACAGTAACTTTATTTTCACATCAAAATTTAAAAAGAGGCTTGAAAAAACCGGTATTAAAATGAACAGTGCCATTACGACGAATTTAATAAAAACAAACTCATCCGTAGAAATATACATACCCGCAAGGCGAAGCTGACGCTCCAGTTTTTCGTTCTTTTTCTTTTTTATGCTTTTCTTTTCCGTTTTTTTCGGAAAACTATTTTTTAATATCTTGGTTGTTTTTTTTACAACTGGCGCAATTACCCTACTAAAAAAGGTTTGTTCAAGCTCAAGGTATGCAATATTCTCTTTTATGCTATCAATATTGCCGATTCTTCTTCTTTTATTATCTGCCTTCTCACCGTATAAGCTGAAAATCAGACATATAAAACCAAAGGCGAAGGCGGCATATGAAATTACTAGAAATTGTACATGCATAAAAAAACCTCCGCAGTATTAATACGTGATATTAACTATCTTTTTAATTAATATATACCCCGTTATCTCCATAACTATAGACGCACCCAGCATTATTTTGCCGTATGTATTCGTGAAGAAGAGCATCATATATTCTGAGTTGAGAACCATTAAAATTGAGAACAACCCAATAGGAAGGGCGCCGATAATTATTCCTGACATTCTGCCCTGAGCCGTTAATGTTCTAATATCCGATTTAATTTTTATTCTCTCCTTAATAGTCTCCGAAATGGTTTCGAGAATTTCAGATAAATTGCCGCCCGTCTGCCTCTGGATATTGACGGCAGATACCGCAAGCATTAAATCGGCGCTTTTAATGCGGTTAGAGAGATTGTTCAATGCGCTTTCTGTGTTATTGCCATAGCGTATCTCGTTGACAACCCTGCTGAACTCAACACTGATAGGCTCAGACATATCCTCTGCAATTGTTTCCATCGCCTGCTGGAAGGTAAGACCCGAACGCAGACAGTTGCAGCAAATCATCAGAGCATCGCCCAACTGCGCCTCGAACTGCCTTGTTCTTTTTTTCTTTCTTGAACGAATAAAGATTATCGGCGCAATTGAGCCTAATATGGCAAGTGTTATCGACGGAGCAACATTATAAGTAAACAGAATTGTTATGCAAGAAGGTAAAAAGACAAGAACCATCCAGATAACAATAAACTCTTCCGGTTTTAAAGGAATATTTGCAAGTATAAGTTCATCGAATAATTTGTCCAAAAACTTCGTATTTGCAAAAACAAAAGAGCTTGATTTGCTTTTCTTTAAAGCTTTTCTCCTTCTGCTTAAATAATCCATGCCGGTTACTTGCTTGCCCTTAATGATTTTAACCCTTTTTGCAATATACAGTTTATCGAAAGACACTTTTTTAAAAAACACTAACGAAATCAGAAATGCAAAAATTGTTGTTGAAGAAGAAAAAATTATTATACTAATCTGTAAACCACTCATTGCTTATACTCACTCCGTTTCCCTGAATCTTTTCAAGGCAGTGCGGCCTGACACCTGTTGCTCTGAACCTACCTTTAAATCTGCCGCTTGCGTCCAATTTGCCTTCGGTTTCAAAAACAAAAATATCCTGCATGCTCTCGATATCACCCTCCATACCGACTATTTCGGTGATAGTGGTGACTTTACGCGTTCCGTCACGCAGACGGCTTTGCTGGATAATCATATCAATTGCGGAAGAAATCTGGTCACGGATAGCCTTTGAAGGCAGCTCCATGCCGGACATCATAACCATCGTTTCAAGACGGGATATAGTATCACGCGGGGAGTTGGCGTGTGTTGTTGTCAAAGAGCCGTCATGACCGGTATTCATAGCCTGAAGCATATCGAGCGTTTCCTCTGAACGAACCTCACCGACAATAATTCTGTCGGGACGCATACGTAAGGCATTCTTTACCAAAGACCTGATTGTTATTGCGCCCTTCCCCTCAAGGTTTGCAGGCCTTGCTTCAAGAGTGATAACATGGGTCTGTTTTAGCTGAACCTCAGCAGCATCTTCAATTGTTACTATTCTCTCATCTTCTGGTATGTAAGATGACAAAACATTCAAGAGTGTTGTTTTACCGCTTCCGGTGCCGCCTGCAACAACAATGTTTAATTTGCCCTTGACGCAGGCATCTAAAAATGCAAGCATTTTCGGTGTTAATGAACCCCATTCAACAAGCTTTTGGGCAGTAACAGGAGTCTTGCCGAATTTACGGATTGTCACGACCGGCCCAACAAGGGAAATCGGGGGTATGATAACATTAACACGGGAACCATCAGGCAAGCGGGCATCAACCATAGGGCTTGCTTCATCGATATGCCTGCCTATCTGAGAAACAATTCTGTCAATAACATTCATCAAATGCTGTTCATCACGGAATTTAAGATTTGTCAGCTGCAGCTTACCTTTTGATTCAACATATATCTGATTTGGGCCATTAATCATTACCTCGGAATACATCGGGCTATCCAGCAGTTCCTCAACCGGCCCGTAGCCCACAACATCATTGAAGATTTCAATAGCTACCTTAGGGCGGTCGATTCTGGGAATCAAATATTCTTCATTGTCTGTAGCCTCAGTAATGAGCTGCATCATCACCTCTCTACTGACATTGCTCTGATCCTGTTTATTAAGCTTTTCAATTATCTCGTTATGAATCCTTTGTTTTACAGTTGCATAAGGATCTGCTATTTTTTCAACGACTTCTTCGGGAGCATCTTTAAGCTGCTGCTTTTTTTGACTTTCCATTCTGTCTAGAAGACCCATAATATTCCTCCGAAAATTACGTCATTAATCATCATGAATAATCTTATTCGTTAATGAATCTAAGCACTTTGATATTTCACTGCGCGGCAAAGATATAACTAGAGGCTGACCTTTATTAACGCTTAAGGTAGCTGATTTTGCATCATACGGGAGCTGAGCAAAAATCGGCATTTCAAACATCTTTTCAAAGTCCTTGGCTTTTATAAGACCATTCATACTTTTATTAATTACTATTTTAACCTTTTCCTTGAACTGTAGTTGATCAAGGATAGAAACGCAAACCTTTGCATTCTTGAGTGAAAGAATATCCATATTATAGACAAGAATTATCTGGTCACAATTTTCAAGCGCAGATATTGAAACGTCACTGAATGCGGGGGGCAAATCCAGAATAATATACTCATAATATGGACGCATAGTATCAACAATTTTTTCGATGTGTTCAGGTTTGACATACTCGGCATATTCCGGGCTTTTGGGGCCGCACAAAACGCTGGCACCGGTGTTATGAATCATTGAGAAACTGTTTATGTTTTCAATGGTTATGCCGTTTCTATCCTGCACAAGCTCTACAATAGTATCCTTTGGCTCAAGATCCATGGCAAGGCTAATATCGCCAAACTGCAAATCACAGTCAACCAGCATTACCCTCTTGCCCTTCTTTGCCAAAAGAGATGCAACATTTGCGGCAACCGTTGTTTTGCCGGTGCCGCCTTTTCCGCCAAAAAAGCCAATGGATTTTGAGCGCACACGCTTGCTGACATTAGTATCCAAAAGCCTTTGCTGTTCCAGAAAATATACCCTCCTAAGATTTTCTTCAAGCTCCTCGGAGGATATGTCCAGCGGTATTACTCCTCTGATGCCGAACTGCGCTGCCGTGCTTGCGAGCTTAACATCAATTGAGTCGGTCATTAAAACAACTACACAGCCGTGAATATCACAAAGAAGATTCTGAATGAACTGGAAGATATCATCTCCAACACTCCCTGTAGCGGCACATAAAACAATATCAGGGAACATGCCCAAAACTTTGAGCTTTGCTGCATCGCTGAAATCCGAATAGCCTGCAATTACAATATCGTCGGCAATTATTCGGTTTTTTATGTATATCCTCAGATCAATATCACTTGTCAGAACTACAACATTTAATTTGTCCATTAATAGTACCCCTTGATCAAGATTTAATTACTTAACCTGCAAGTCTATCGGTTTGGTTTGCTGGTTCTTGGTTAACCTCTTCAGTGACATCCTCACCGGCCTCTTCTCTTCCTGAAACAATTGATTTAAGAACCAATCTGATTGAACCGCCATTAGCCTGCTCCTCGGTGAGCCTGAGGCATTGGTCAAGAGTCAGGCATAGGGTTACATCACCATACGAATTCACTACTGCTCCGCTTGCCTCTGCAGCAATATTGGCAGCATAGTTCGAGAGCTTTAAAATTTGGATATTTCTGAATAATACAGAAGCCTTCTGCTTGGATTGTTCCGGATTCGTCTCATCAAGCTTAGTAATAATAATATCAACATAATCGTTGGCGCATATGTAACCTGAAATACCTGTAAGAGTGTCCACAGTAATAGTATAGGCATATTTGCCCTCCTCAAGCTGAAATGAGAGGGAGCCTGTACTGTCTCTGGAACCAACCGTCATAATTTTACTTATAACAATCTGCTCACCGGCAACTATAGGGTATTTCGGAGCTTTGCCAAGAACCTCTTCGAGAGTCATGGCTGCCCCAGGAGTTACTGAAACGGTAGTATATTTAGTTAATGACACCATTTCTTCAGTAATGACCGTATTTGCAGGAATATCCATAAGGGCTACAACAACCGAAGAAGTGGGCGCATTATTAATATTCGATTTTTCATCAAGTTTAGTTGCAAAATAAAATGTCGCAGCCCCGGCAATCAGAGCGACTGTAAAAGCCAAAATGTATATCTTTTTCATAAATCTTCTGCCTTTCGTGCAATTAATGTTTATGATTCAACTTTCATGGTTACAGAAGCGGTCAGTGTTTTTGTTTGACCCGGGTTAAATACTCCCAGAACTGGAGTAAGCACACTCATCTCTGATGTTAAAACAATTGTCACATCACCGGTTAATGGATCAAGTGGCTCGGAATAAATAATATTTATTTCCAAATCGTCTTTTAAAGATTCCGGGGTTACATCTTTAATTCTATTAACAATCTAAGTATTGCTGTTATCTTCGCTGGCGTTAACGACTGCGAACCTTGCACCCTCCCTGCAAGTGTTGTTCAATCCTAGCTGATTATAAAAAAGCCAACCAAAATCAATTATGCCGCATACTATTAATAAAAGTATTGGGAGGATCAGAGCAAATTCAACTGCTGATTGCCCTTTTTCTCTTTTTATTCGCTTCACGCTATCACCGCCTTACACATTAAGTATATGTGAATAATGAGTATTTTTTTTATAACAACAAGAGCAGGGGCGTTTCATTCCCTGCTCTTCACATTTTCATAGTTGCAGGAGAACGGAGTCTCCGCTGAACTTTGAAAAACGCTGGGGAGCCGCAAAAGATATTCAAATGAAGCTCCCCCAAAATTACCAAGCTAAGTAGGATCACGGAGTTACGGTGCTGTTGTTGTTGCTACTTCGCTAAGAGCATCGCTGCTCCTGTAGAACAGATCCCTAACCTTTGGACCAAGAGCAAGAAGTGCAACAATGACAACGATTGCAATAAGACCAATAATAAGACCATATTCAACC
>JAAZFZ010000287.1 GCA_012511485.1 Clostridiales bacterium
ATCCCGCACTTACGGGCGCTCAGGTGCGTTCAATTATATGCGATACGGATAATCAACCCTATACGGTTGCCGACAGCAGCGACTCCAGGCACCCGCTTGTCAATACATACGGACTTCTCAATGCAAAATGCTGTGTTGAGGCTGCCCTTGCAACCCTTCCTGCAGACTATACTGCCGTTGACAGTGCGCTCGAGGATGCCTCTCAGATTATTATCTCGAATTACACCGATGAAAGCGTATTGAATCTGACACAGGCAATCAATAATGTTGTCCGGGACTTATCCGTGGCGCAACAGGCTCAGGTTGACTCAATGGCGCAGGCAATAAGCGATGCGATAAACAATCTTGTTCTGAAAACCGCGGACTATTCTCAAGTCGATGACGCACTCGAAAACGCAATGCTTGTGGATAGATTTTACTATACACAGGAAAGCCTTGAGGGCCTTGACAGCGCCGTTGCTGCGATTGTACGGAATCTTACCGTTCTCGAGCAGGATATCGTTGATGAAATGGCAGATAATATCAATGCTGCAATAGCTTCCCTTACTGCAAAGACGGGGCTTCTTATACCCGAGGGCTCATCAGCCGTTGTAGATACAACCTACGGCATAATTTGCGGCCTTTCTCCACAAATAACGGTTGAGGTTCTCGAGAGCAGCTATATTAAGCCTGCGCTCAACACAGAATTGGTTTACACATACAAGGTTTTTGACAGCCTGGGTACGGGTACAAAGGTCGAGCAGGTTGATTGCGTGAGCGGAGAGGTCATTGCGACCTACTTTATTGTTATTGTCGGCGATGCAAACGGTGACGGTTTCGTTAACTCGCTTGATTCGTCCATTGTCATTGCCATTTCCTCTTATCTCATTTTCGTTGAGACTGACTCGCCCATATTTTATGCCGCCGATTTAAACGGTGACGGATATGTCAATTCTATTGACGGTGCGCTGCTTAATGCCGTTGCCGCATATCTTATTGAAGCGGACCAGACTGCACCCTCTGCGCCCTCGAGTTCAATTCAGGCAGGTTGAGCTGAGTGAATTGGCGGGGAATTAGTATGATATGCAGAAAAAACTTGAAAATAAACGAATTCGGTGTATAATTGCAATGTTATGCACATCTTATCCTATTGTTTTGGCGGAGGTATAAATAATGGCAGAGAATGAAAGAAATGGGTTTATTCTGACAGAGCACGAGGTCATGGATTTTTGGGAAAAAAATGACTGCTTTAATAAGCTGCGTGCCAAGAATGCGGGCAAAACCTTGTTCCGTTTTCTCGACGGGCCGATTACCGCAAATAACCCTATGGGTATTCACCACGCATGGGGGCGCACCTTAAAGGATACCTTTATCAGATACAAGGCAATGAGGGGATATGACTGCCGATATCAGGGCGGTTTTGACGCTCAGGGTCTCTGGGTTGAGGTCGGCGTTGAGAAAGAGCTTGGATTTAAAACAAAAAGGGATATCGAGGCCTACGGCATCGATAACTTCACCCATAAATGTGTTGAGCGTGTAGCTCAGTTCTCTTCAGTAATCACAGAGCAGTCAAAGAGGCTTGGCCAGTGGCTTGATTGGGAAAATTCTTATTACACTCATACCGATAAGAATATTCAGGGAATTTGGTACTTTCTCAAAAAGTGCAACGATAACGGCTGGCTTCGCCTTGAGCATAAGCCGATGCCATGGTGTCCCCGTTGCGGAACATCTCTTTCGGAGCATGAAATGACAGGCTCGTACAAGCTCATGACTCATAATTCAGTCTTTTTTAAGCTTCCCATTGCAGAAAACGGGTGCAAAATCCTTGTCTGGACAACAACCCCGTGGACTCTTTCGTCAAATGTCGCCCTTGCCGTCAACCCCGAAATAGATTATGCCGAGGTCAAGGTTAAGAGCGATGAAAAGCACATAATTTTAGCCAAAAATGCAATTAAGCACCTCGGCGATGATAAGCTTGAGGTCATACGGGTGCTCAAGGGTGAGGAGCTTGTGGGTATGCACTATGAAACCTGCTTCCCCGAGTTCGAGGCACAGCAGGGTATTGAGCATAAAATAGTATCTTGGGAGGATGTTGACGCACAGGAGGGAACGGGAGTAGTTCATATTGCGCCCGGTTGCGGCCTTGAGGACTTTGAGCTTGGCATAAAACTCGGCTTGCCTCAGGTCATGCCCGTTGACGATTTGGGCATTTTCCTCAAGGGCTTCGGCTTCATGACGGGGAAGGACAGTCATAACATAGCTTCCGAGGTTTTTGAAAAGCTAGGGGAATCCGGTAAGCTCTATAAGGTTGAGCCGCATGAGCACAGCTACCCCGTTTGCTGGCGCTGCAAGAGTGAGGTAATCTTCCGACTTGTGCCCGCATGGTATATAGTTACAGGTGAATTAAAGCCCCGTCTTAAAAAGGCGGCAGAAAGTGTCAAGTGGGAGCCTGCCTCAAACGGCAAGCGTATGCTTGATTGGCTTACCAATATGGGCGACTGGAACATTTCAAGAAAAAGATACTATGGTATGCCGCTTCCGTTTTATCCCTGCCAGGAGTGCGGGCATCTGACGGTTGTCGGCTCAAAGCAGGAGCTCAAGGAGCTAGGCGGCGAGGGCGTTGACGAGCTGCCGGAGCTTCACAGACCTTGGATTGACAATATAAAGATAAACTGCCCGAAATGCGGTGCAAAGGTCAGCAGAATCACCGATATAGGCGATGTTTGGCTCGATGCCGGCATAGTTCCGTTTTCGACTCTCGACTATTTTGACGATAAAGAGAAATGGCTCAAAAACTATCCGGCAGAATGGATAACGGAAATGCATGAGCAGGTGCGCCTCTGGTTCTATTCAATGCTGTTTATGAGCGTTGTGCTTGAGGACAGGGCTCCCTATGAAAGAGCCTTGTGCCACAACAGCGTCGTTGCGGAGGACGGCTCAAAATTCTCTAAAACGGGCTTTATGATTAAATTTGACGAGGCCGCCGAAAAAATGGGAGCGGATACAATCCGTTATATGTATGCCGGTGCGCCCGTTGCAAACGATGTGCGCTTCGGCTATTCGCTGGGCGACGAGGCAAGGCGCAAGCTGCTCTCATTCAGGAACATCTACACCTTCTTTAACACCTATGCATCCATTGACAAGCCGATTTTTGAAAACTACAAGCCCGATTTCAAAGCCTTCACGCCCACGGACCGCTGGATGATTATTCGCACCAATGAATTCATAAAAAATGCCACGGCGTATATGGACGATTATAAGACTTATCTCCTTGTAAAGGACTTTGAGGTTTTTGTTGACGATATATCTAACTGGTATATCCGTACAAACCGCCGCCGCTACTGGAAAACCGAGGACGAGGCGGATAAAATGGTTGCCTACTATACTCTTTTCTTTGCACTTAACACTTGCGTAAAGGTGATGTCACCGATAATTCCGTTCATGACAGAAGAAATCTGGCAGAAGCTCACAAGGAAAGTCATGCCCAACGCCGAGATTTCGGTTCATCTGAGTGACTGGCCAGAGCCTCTCCGAGGATTTGAGGACGAAGGGATAATTGAAAACACTGCGCTTGCAAGGGATGTAATCGCAACTTCAATGCGCCTTCGTAACGAGCAGCAGCTAAAAGTACGCCAGCCGCTGAGCAGGCTCTATATATGCTGCGAGGAGGCGACGGCAGAAAAAATTAAGGTGTTTGAGAAGAACATTCTTGATGAGCTTAACATTAAGGCGGTTAAATATATACGCGATTTCAATATTTTGCAGGATAGCTACCTCACCGTTAATTTTAAGCAGGCGGGAGCGGTTCTCAAGCAAAATGTAAACAAATTTAAACAAAGTCTTGAAGCAGCAACACCTGAGCGCATGAGTGAAATGGTTTCTCAGCTCGAGTCAAACGGCAAGGTTCAGGTTGAGGGCTTTGAAGGTGAATTTGACCAAAACCTCTTCATTGTTCAGTCAAAAACAAAGCAAGGTATTGTCAGCGCCGAATGCTCTGCGGATATTATTGTTGCTCTCGATGTTGTTCTCACAGAGTCGCTGCTTAAAGAGGGAGCCGTCAGGGATGTTGTCCGTCAGTGCCAGCTTCTGCGCAAGGAGGCAGGCTATCAGGTTGAGCAGCATGTAATAATGTCGGTGAGCAGCGAAAACGAGTTTCTGCTCAACGCTCTCATGGAGCAGCAGCAACACATTGCAAGTGAACTGCTGGCAGATGAGGTTTACTTCAACAAGGATATAACCGCCGACCTTCAGAAGGAGTTTGAAACAGGTGAATATAAGGTTAAGGCTGCGGTTGCAAAGGCATAAAACAGAGAATCAGGGTAGTTTTGACACCGATGCTTTTTCAATAAGAATATTTTTGCCTCGGGGGAAAAGACTAATTCTTGCACAGCAGAACTGAACACAAATATATGCAATAGCAATGTTACTTTATTAAAAAAATGGAGGTTTGTTAAATGAATAAAGTTACGAAAGATATGATAATTGGAGACATTCTTGATTTAGACAGGTCAACCGCTCCCTTCTTCCTTGAGATGGGTATGCATTGCCTCGGCTGCCCCTCTGCAAGGGCGGAATCGCTCGAGCAGGCCTGCATGGTTCACGGTGTTGATGTGGACGAGCTTGTGCAGAATATAAACGAGCATCTTTCAACAAAAGACTGATGACAGTGCCGAAGCTCAGCAACAGGCTGCAGATGGCAGCAAATATGGTGAGAGAGGGTGCGGTTGTTGCCGATATCGGCACCGACCACGCCTATCTTCCTGCCTATTTGGTCAAAACAGGGCTTGCAAAGCGTGCCATTGCCTCGGACCTGAGAAAGGGTCCATTGAAAAATGCGCAGGACACTGTCACACAATTTGGCCTTAAGGATAAGATAACCCTCAGGCTTTCTGACGGGCTTGATAACATAGGGGCGCATGAGGCAGACGATATTGTGCTCGCCGGCATGGGCGGCACTCTTATTGTGGATATTCTTTGCAAAACGCCATGGATTAAGGATAAAAGGAAAAGGCTTGTTATCCAGCCGATGTCCCACGCAGAGGATGTCAGAGGGTTTTTGTGCAATGAAGGCTTTGAAATAATTCGTGAGGACGCCTGCATTGATTGCGGCAGAGCATACATAGCAATAAATACTGTTTACAACGGTATAAAAAAAGAGTATTCGCCCGAGTATTTATTTATTGGCGCGCTGCCCGAATGTGAAAACGGGTTTGCAATAATATATCTTAAAAAACAGATTCAAAGAATTGCAAAAAAGGCACAAGGCCTGAAAGCTGCCGGCAAAAACCTTCAGGAGCAGCAAAGGCTCGAATATTTAGTCGAAAAAATGTCGGAGTCTGTCGAAAAACTTGAACGGAGGCTTATAAATGACAAGCGTTAAGGATGTTTATAATTTTATCGATTCATTTGCACCGTTTGACAGTCAGCAGCAATGGGATAACAGCGGAATACTTGTCGGTGAGCCAAACAGGATTATTGTGAGGGTAGGCGTCACACTTGACATAACACCACAGACAGTCGATTTTGCGGTTGCAAGGGGAGTGGATTTAATAGTCAGCCACCATCCCATAATTTTTAAACCGCAGAAGAGCTTCACTGACGAAAGCATTGCCTACCGCCTTGCCGTTAAGGGCATAAGTGCAATATGTACGCACACCTCTCTGGATAGTGCAGCAGGGGGCGTCAATGATGTTCTGGCGGCCGTGCTGGGCTTAAAAAGAGTTGAGCCTCTTATCGTTTTGGAGGGTGAAGCACCTATTCTCAGAGCCGGTTTTGTTTCTAAAATGCGGGCTATAGAGCTGGCGTCGGTCACGGCAGAGGCTCTTGGCGGCGAAAGCTACGCTTTGAGGTACTGTGACCCCGGCAAAACAATTGAAACCGTTGCCGTCTGCGGCGGAGCAGGCAAGGATTTTATTGATGATGTTATCAATGCAGGCATTGATGCCTACATAACGGGTGATGTCGGGTATCATGATTTTATATATGCACTTGAAAAAGGGCTAACCCTTATTGCCGCAGGTCATCACGAAACCGAAAACCCCGTTGTTGAGGGTATTGCGGGTATGTTGAGAAAACAATTTGAAGGTGTTGACATAGTTGTGATAAACCAAAGCCAGCCGGTTAAATACTTTGTTATCTCAGATTAATATAGCAGGCAATCATAACGAAATTTGAGTGATTTTTATGCCATTGGACGGTATCTTTCTGCATTTTCTTACAAATGAACTGGCAAAAAGCATAACGGGCAGCCGTGTTGAAAAGGTACACCAACCCGCAAAGGATGAGTTGGTGCTCTATCTGCGCTCCAGAACAGGCACAAAGAAGCTTTTCATCTCGGCAAATGCCAACAGTCCGAGAATACATCTGATTAAAAATGCTCCCGAAAACCCTAAAAACCCGACAATGCTCTGTATGCTTTTAAGAAAGCATCTCACATCCTCAATCTTAAAAGCAGTTCGACAAATTGAGCTCGACAGGGTTGTTTTTCTTGATTTTGATGCGACAAACGAGATAGGAGACAAGGTAGGGCTTTCGCTTTGCGTTGAAATAATGGCAAAACACAGCGATATAATCCTTATGAAAGAGGATAAAACCATAATTGATGCTGTAAAGCGAATTGACTTTACAAAATCTGAGATTCGCCAGATTTTACCGGGTATAAAATATGAACTCCCACCTCCGCAAAATAAGCTCAATATCTGCGAATGCTCAGTGGATGAAATAATGAAAACCCTTGAAAACTCAAGCGATAAGAATCTCTCCTCTGCAATTCTTACAAATATTCAGGGCGTCTCTCCTCTTATCAGCAGAGAAATTGCCGAGTTGTGTGGGGAGGATGTAAAGGTAAGCAGCTTTACAGAGATTCAAAGGAACAGGCTAATAAAAGTACTCAATAATCTTCAGAATTCCATCAAAAATCTTGAAGGGATTCCGACATTGCTAAAAAATTCCGATGAAAAGCCCTATGACTTCTCATATATGGATATAACGCAGTACGGTTTTTCACTCACACCTGTTGAATACGGCAGCTATTGCGAGCTTCTCGATGAATTCTACCGTGAGCGTGACACAATTAACAGAACAAGGCAGCGTTGCGCCGACATTATGAAGGTTTTGAGCAATGCTACCTCAAGGATATCCAAAAAGCTCAATTTGCAGCGTGCTGAGCTTAGTAAAAGCATTAACCGTGAGGAGCTGCGTATAAAAGCAGAGCTCATTAACGCCAATCAGCACAGCCTGAGCAAGGGCTCATGTTTTTATGACATTGAAAACTACTATGATGAAAACAGATTAATAAGAATTGCTGCAAACCCAGCGCTTTCGCCCGCAGCAAATTCTTAGAAATACTATAAGGAATACAGAAAGGCAAAAAATGCCGAGCAAATCCTTAAAAGCCTTATTGAACAGGGTGAGCAGGATTTGCAATACATTGAAACTGTTATGGATTTGCTTTCACGCATTAATTCGCAGCAGGAAATCGATGAAATAAGGGCGGAGCTTGAAAGCGAGGGCTTTCTCAAAAGGCACAGAAAGGCAGGGCACAAGCAGCAAAAGCCTCTCTCGCCCATTGAATTTACATCTGTTGACGGTTTTCGGAATTTTGTCGGCAGGAACAATGATCAGAATGACAGACTTTCACTGAAAATCGCTGGTAGCTGTGATATGTGGTTGCATACACAGAAAATTCCCGGCTCACATGTGATAATAATGGCAGAGAACAGGGAAATTCCGAATTCGACCATTGAACAGGCAGCAGAAATTGCCGCATTTCACAGTAATGCTCGGGAGTCCTCGCTTGTGCCTGTTGATTATACCCTTGCAAAGAACTTGAAAAAGCCTGTCGGTGCAAAACCCGGCAAGGTCATATATCATGTCTACAACACGCTGATTGTAAACCCAAAGGAATATGCGGCGGAGAAGTGAATATGCAGCAGTCAGCAAATCAAACTATACGAAAGAGCAAAAAGTAATCGGCGGCTTAAAACCGCCGATTACTTTATAATTATTATTACTCTTCGATTTCTGCGGGGGAATTCGCAATAGGTGCATTTTTTTGCTGCTCGGAGATTGTTTTTTGCTTTGCAAGTCTTTGAGCAAAAAGCTCGTCATACATCCTATTGCGCTTTTCACCGGAAAGGTCATAAAACAGCTTGGGTATTATGCTCAGACTTCCGGTAATAAATGGGATTACCGTGCACATTGCGAAAAGATAATATTTCGTTTTATATGTCTGCTTGCCGAAGCCGGCCGTCAGGTCATAACCGAATCCCTTCATCAGTATTGGCTTTAAGGTTCCGCTGACAGTTCTGACAAGCTTTGTTGCCAGCCCCTTGGCAGTGGTTGTCATGCCCTCGGTGCGGTAGCCTGTCTTCCATTCGCAGTAGTCCATTGCCTCATTGAAAATCTCCTGCGGGAGAACACGCCGGATACCCATTACAAATGTAAACAGAGTTTCCTGACACATAATAATCGGTATCATAGCCTTAGGCTTAGTGTAAAGACCACCCGGCCCTATTCCGCCTATTGAGCCTAAGAAGAATACAATCATCATCAGGAAGTCGCCCCAGCTGCCGCTGACAATCCATAGTAGCTTCGTTGAGAAATGCTTCCTTGCCCATGCAACATATGAATAGCTGAAAAATGTGATGAAAAAGCCCGGCACACCGACTATGTTTTTAATGGAGGCAGAACCCAGAACATCAATATAGTAATTGTTCATACCCGAATTTATCGTGAAGGCGCCCAGAAATTCCGAGAGTGTAACCAACAAAATCGGCTTATTATGGATAATCGAAATAAAGCCCTCTTTGATGCTGGGTGGCTTGACGGACTGCGGAACTCTTTCATGCGCTACGACGAAGAAGAATAAAGCAAATGCTCCTGAAACCAACGCCGTAAAAACGCCCATGAAAACATATGTAGCCTTGAGTGTAATATTGATAACCTTGTGGTTAATCAGGTCAATAAGAAGACCCATAAGAATTTCCGGGATTTGCTCGCCGAACATACCGGAGAAAAGATTAGCCTTGGTGATTAAGCTTGTCCTCTCAATCGGGTTAGGGGTAATTGTTGCGAGCAACCCTGTTGCGGCAACATCCCTGAAAGTACCCGCACCTTCACGGGCAAGCGCGAGGAACAGCCAGACGAAGAATTTTGCGGCATTCATCGGGTTCCCGTCCGGGAAGAATAAAGGCATCATCCAATAAATGCAAGTGCCAATGGTTCCGGGTATTGCAAATGCAATGAGATAGGGCTTAAACTTGCCGATACGAGTTCTGGTTTTATCAACGATTGCGCCCGTAAAGGTGTCATTAATAACATCCCAGATTGTGTTAATAAAGTTAACTACCGCAAGCAAACTTAGGTCAATTTTTAAAACATCAAAAACAAAGCGTTCAGCGTACAGGTCAATGTTAAAGCTTTTTGAAACATCAAAGAGTACATAAGCTAAGGTTTCTTTTGTACCAACATAGCGTCTGTCTTGATATTTTACCAACGGTTTTTCTTCGCTAACAGTCAAATTCATCATCTCCTACTACATATAGTAGTGTATCACAATTTATGGAAGTATTTCAATATTACTTTATTCGTCAAAATATACGATTTTTCGAGGTATGTTTTTACATTTGTGTTAACGGACAAATTATGCTGAAGAATAAGAAAAAAGACGGCGATTGTGCATCGCCGTCTTGTGATTATCGCATTATTCGATTGACTCTTGTATAGGGACATTTTGTTCCGCCTGAATAGTTTTCTGCTTCGCAAGCCTCTGAACGAAAAGCTCGTCATACATTTTGTTTCGCTTTTCGCCCGTAAGGTCATAGAACAGCTTGGGCACTATTCCGAGAATTCCGGTAATAAACGGAATAACCGTGCACATGGCAAACAGATAGTATTTTGTTTTGTAAGTCTGCTTGCCGAAGCCTGCCGTTAAATCATAACCGAATGCCTTCATAAGTATCGGCTTGAGCGTTCCGCTGACGGTTTTAACGAGCTTGGTCGCAAGACTCTTAGCCGTAGTTGTCATGCCCTCGGTGCGGTAGCCTGTTTTCCATTCGCAATAGTCCATAGCTTCGTTGAATATCTCCTGCGGCAGAACACGCCTCAAACCGATTATTAAGGTGAATAGTGTTTCCTGACACATAATTATCGGTATCATTGCCTTTGGCTTGTTGTAAAGACCTTTAGGCCCGATTCCGCCTATTGAGCCGAGGAAGAAAACCAGCATCATTAGGAAATCTCCCCAGCTCCCGCTGACAATCCACAGGAGTTTTGTAGAGAAATGCTTTCTTGCCCATGCTACATATGTATAGCTGGCAAAGGAAACAAACACGCCGGGTACTCCCACAACATTCTTTATTGATGCGGAGCCCAGAACATCAATATAATAATTGTTCATGCCCGAATTAATCGAGAAGGCACTCAGAAATTCGGAGAGAGCGATTAACAAAATAGGCTTATTTCTAAGTATTGAAATTAATCCTTCCTTGAAGCTGGGCGGTTTAACGGATTGTGGAACTCTTTCTCGGGCAACTATGAAAAAGAAAAGAGCATATACGCCGGAAACAACTGCGGTAAATACGCCCATGAAAACATATGTAGCCTTGAGTGTAATGCTTATCACCTTATGGTTAATCAGGTCAATTAGCAAACCCATAAGGATTTCCGGTATCTGCTCGCCGAAGAATCCGGAGAATAGATTTGCCTTTGTGATAAGGCTGGTTCTCTCAATCGGGTTCGGGGTAATTGTTGAAAGCAACCCTGTTGCCGCAACAGTCCTGAAGGTACCCGCACCTTCACGGGCAAGAGCCAGAAACAGCCACACAAAGAATTTTGCCGCATTCATCGGGTTTCCATCTGAAAAGAAAATAGGCATCATCCAATAAACACAGGTGCCTATGGTTCCGGGTATTGCAAAGGCAATTAGATACGGCCTGAACTTGCCTATTCGGGTTCGTGTCTTGTCAACTATTGCGCCCGTAAAGGTGTCATTAACAACATCCCATA
>JAAZFZ010000037.1 GCA_012511485.1 Clostridiales bacterium
ATAAGAGACCGAATATCCCTGTGTTATATAATTCCTTCTGCCGCTGTTATAGATTACACAGATAACCAGCCCGTCAGTGTCAAGATTTTCCCCGCAGTTATATGTGAGCTTATGGGGAGGTGTTTCTATTTCGATTCCGGCTACGGTCAGCGGCAAAACAAAGACACTGAACAAAGCGGAAAAGCCGTTATATGTCACATAGACTTTTTTCATGCCCGCTGTGGTCGTATCGACACTGCTCATTGTGTAACCCGAAACATTCTCCGTTTCACCGTTATTGTAAACGGCGGTAACAATAAGACCTGACGAGTCAAACTGCTCGCCCTGATAATAAATGGTTTTCAAAGGCATTGATTTAATGCAAATTGAAGTCAGGGCTATTTCAACAACATTAATATCAAAAGATATCGTATGTCCGAAATACTCAACCACAACGGTTTTCTCTCCGGGAGTTGTCATGTCAACAGGCGCTACCATATCTTTGCTGACATCAATAATTCTAATAAACTCATGCGTGCCGTTGGAGTAAGTTATTTTTAAGGTGGTGTCCAACAATATCAGTTTTTCAAATTGATAATATCTAAGCCGAGCGGGCAATGAATTAAAAGACACATCAATAATGCTAATATATTCACTGTTATCAATCAGTTGTGGATAACCGCAGTTGGTTTCTTTGTCAATCGTCCATATGTATTCAAAGTCAAATCCCTCATATGTTTCCTCAAGGCTCTTGTTTTCATCTGTAAAATCCCAATAGCAGTTTGTCAGAGAACCTTGTAAATTTCTCCCTGAAATACGGTCTATATACAGCTCCGCTTCGCCCGAACCCTTTGCGTAATATGAAACATAGGTGTTACTGTAAGTGTTTTCAATATAGCTGTTATCATTAAATCCAGCAATGCCGCCCGCACAAACACTGAGGTTACCGTTGTTGTTTCCGTCACCGCTCATAGTGCCTGTGTTATAGCTGTTGCAGATTATCCCTTCATTATTTAAAAGCCCTGTGATTCCCCCCATATATAGCTGCGCAGTAGCATCGTCAACCAAATTTTCGTAAGAGCATGCCGTGTCCGCTTTGATAGTTATATTGCCGCTGTTATAACACTCGCTGATAGTTCCATTGGAATTCTCCCCCGTTATTCCGCCGGCATGAGTGAGAATCCATGACCCCTTCAAGCCCCCTTCATCAAAGCCTGTTGCCGCAGAGTCTGAAACTGCATTTATGTAAGCAGAACTCCTGCAAAAAAACAGATTTCCCATGTTTCGCCCTGCAATACCGCCAAGGTACTCATAAATATCGGGTATATAATCGGGGCCGAGGGTACCGGGAATTTCAAGACTATTCAGGGTTCGTGCTGATATACTAAGATTGCCCTGAGAGCTGCAATGTGAGACAGTTCCTGCGTTGGCATTATCGCCTGTAATAAAACCGCAGTAAACTTCAATGTCCAAACATGATGTGCTCAGTGAATAATCTATCGAGGCTTCTACATTGCAGTTGAAAATACTGCCGCAATTGAGCGCAGCTATACACCCAATGTAAGAGGTATAGGATGTTATGCTGCAATTTGTGATGTTCAGATTCTTGACAGTTCCGCGATTTCTGCCTAAAAGGCCGATATACCCTTCCTGCGCAAGAAGACTGAAGTTTGAAACCGTAAAACCGTTCCCGTCAAGGGTGCCAGAAAAATCTAATGCTAATGGGTATAGGCTGCTACCTGATAAATCAATATCATTCATCAGAATATAGCACCCGCCGGCATTGTTGCCTATGCCTTCCAGCTCATCTGCAGTGTGAATGGGCGTGAAGCCTTCAGGTATAAAATTCGCAGCCGCAATAAAACCTGTTCCAAAGGGTAATGCCGTAAACAGTAAAGCTGCTGCAAGTAATAACGATATTGACTTTTTGTAAATTTTGTTCATAATCAGCCTCCCATTCCTATTTCGTATATGATGATAATTATATGACAATTTTTTCCAGTAGTCAAACAAAGAATAAAGACAAAAGCCAAAGTGCATTAATGGGTTTTTAGAACAATTTGGAGGTTTTTGTAGGAAATTGGATGTCTGACCATAGCTATGGAGATTATTGTAAAACTTTTTTTCGGCTACAACGCTCTAACCCGGTGCAAAGTCGGAAAGTGCAAATCATTTTTTGCAAAAATAAAAAGGCGGAAGGTTATTGGTCCTCCCGCCATAGGTTATATATTATTGATAATCGTCTGCATTCTCCCAGTTATGCCAGACGGCCTGGACATCATCATTATCCTCAAACATTTCAAGCATTTTGCCCATATTTTTGATATCTTCTTCTTTTTCAAGTGCTGCGTATGTAGTCGGCACATACTCAACCTCGGCAGCAAGAAATTTATAACCCTGCGCCTCGAGAGCGTCACAGACCTTGCCGAAATCGAATGGCTCTGTGCGGATATCATAAATACCTTCATCTGTCAGAAAATCGACTGCACCAGCTTCGAGAGCGGCATCCATGAGCTTCTCTTCATCAACGCCCTCCTGCTCAATCGCAATGACACCCTGCTTGTTAAACATAAAGGAGACTCAGCCTGTTTGCCCCATGTTGCCGCCGAACTTGTCAAAATAGTGGCGCATTTCGCCCGCTGTTCTGTTGCGATTGTCGGTCAATGTTTCCACAATAACCGCTATTCCGGAGGGACCGTAGCCCTCATAGATTATCTCTTCATAGTTGTTGCTCCCGCCTTCTCCGGCAGCCTTTTTAATAATTCTTTCAATATTTTCATTCGGGACATTATTTGCCTTTGCTTTGGCAATAACATCTTTTAATTTTGAATTGGAGCCGGGGTCTGCTCCCCCTTCACGCACGGCAACAGCTATTTCCCGCCCCATTTTGGTAAAAATTTTAGCGCGCTGATTATCTGTTTTTTCTTTTTTGCGCTTAATTGTGCTCCACTTGGAATGTCCTGACATAAAATATCACCGTTCCTATAAAAAGTCAAAAATATTATATCATACAGCAACATAAACATCAATGCTTACGGTCACAGGTCGCTTGTAAACGCCTTGAAGCCCTCACCGATAACCTCGTTTGCCTCAGCAATAATCGTGAAGGTTTTTTCATCCACGCTTCTGACGATTTTATTTATTTTATGAACCTCGCTGCTCCTCACAACACAAAGGAGCATACTCTTCAATTCACCCGTATAGCCGCCTTTTGCGGGGATAATCGAAACCCCTCTTTTTGTACGGCCAGTGATTTCCTTTGCAACTGCATCGGCATGATTGGTGAAAACCATGAGCATTTTGCCGTGCCCCGTACCATACAAGAAATAGTCCATCGTCTGTGAGCTGACGAACATGACAACTGCGGCATAAAGTGCGCTTTCAGCATTTTTGAACACGACTGCCGCAAGCACAATAATAAAGGCATCCGTTACCATTATTATTCTGCCGATTGTTACATGGGGAAAGGCTCTTCTGACAAGCTTACCTATTATATCCGTGCCGCCGGTGGTAGCACCTCTCATAATAACAACGGCAAGACCGACTCCCGAAATTGCACCACAGAAAAGAGCTGCAAGAAGCGGGTCACCTTTATATGCGGGCATAACAGGGTTCAATATATCGAGCAAAGCGGAGAGAATAACTGTTACCCAGAGGGTTTTTGAAACAAACTTCCAACCGATAAAAATCCATGCCAGAATTATCAGCGGGATATTGAGAACAAGATTTGTGAGCCCTATGGGAGTTCCCAGCAGGTGATTAATAATTATTGCAAGGCCGGATGTTCCGCTCTGTGCAATTTCGTTTGGCAAGGCAAAACAGACAATTGCAACAGAATACATGGCACTTCCGATTACCCACACAATATTGTCAATGATTAGGCTCGTAACAGCCTTGCGGGATATTTTTCTCCTCTTTTTAACCGGCATATTGTCAGCCTCCAGATTAATATCAGTCAAGCCAGGTCTTTCGCACGGCATCGAATATTTCGGCAATTCTTTCATTCCTGCCCGAAAGGTATAAAAAACCTATCAGACATTCAAAGCCGGTCGCAAGGTGGTAATCCTCACCGCTCGAGTTTTTCGGTGTGTGAGAGGTATGCGCATTTCTACCCCTGCGAAGAATATCCTTTTCCTCCTGAGTCAGATGCTCCGCTATTGCGGCGGCCGCCTTCGCCTGTGAGCCTGCACAGACTTTTCCGGCGCACAGTGAATGAAGTGTGCCGACAGGTCTGTTTGCCTGAGCAACATAGTATTCGCGCACCAAAAGGTCAAAAACCGCATCGCCCACAAAAGCAAGGTTCAATGGGCTTAAAAGCAGCGGATTTACATTCAAATCATCTGACATAGTCAAATTCAAAGTCATATATGGACACCGTATCCCCTTCTGAAATTCCACGCTCCTCAAGGGCGTCAATAATTCCGCTCGAGTGCAGCACACGCTGAAAATACTGGAGCGATTCATAGTCGTCAAGGTCGGTTCGCTGAAGAATACTGAGAAGCCACGGAGCTTCAACAAAATATACTCCGTCATTGACCGTGATTTCAAAGCCGCTGGTCTTTTTCTTTTCAAAAAACTCAACGGGTATTTCCTCATGCTCATAAAGCTTTATGGGGGGGAGAGATGAGAGCATTTTTGAAATCTCATTTATAACCTCCCTTGTTCCTTCAGCAATTGGAGCGCACATTTTGAGAAGCTTGTACCCCTTATCAGTCATATATTTTTCAAGCGTTTCCATCTGACTGTCCGTTGCAAGGTCGATTTTGTTTGCAACGACAATCTGCGGGAGTTGTGCAAGCTCGGAGTTGAAAGCCTTGAGCTCCGAATTTATTTTTTCAAAATCCTCAACAGGGTTCCTGCCCTCGCTGCCTGCGGCATCAAGAATATGCACAAGCATCCTGCAACGCTCAACATGGCGCAGGAATTCGTGCCCGAGCCCTATCCCCTCGCTTGCACCCTCAATAAGTCCGGGAATATCCGCCATAACAAAGGCTCTGCCTTCGCCAAGGCGCACAACGCCGAGAACAGGTGTAAGAGTGGTGAAATGATAATCGGCAATTATGGGCTTTGCTTCGCTGACAACTGGAATAAAGGTGGATTTGCCGACATTTGGGAACCCCAGAAGCCCGACATCGGCAAGGAGCTTGAGTTCGAGGCTGACCTCCCATTCCTCGCCGGGCGCACCGTTTTTTGCGAATCTGGGTGTCTGGCGTGTCGGTGTGGCAAAATGAGAATTGCCCCAGCCTCCTCTGCCGCCCTTTGCGGCAATGAACGACTCATTTGACGACATATCCGCCATGATTTTGCCGCTTTCGACTTCACGAATTATTGTGCCTCGGGGCACTCTGATTATTAAGTCCTCGCCGCTCCTTCCGCTCCTTCTGTTCGGCTCGCCGTTTTTACCGTCAGGCGCCTTATATTTTCTCTTATAGCGGAAGTCCGCAAGAGTTGAGAGATTGTCGTCAACAACAAACATAATATTGCCGCCCCGCCCGCCGTCGCCGCCGTCGGGGCCGCCGGAGGCTACATATTTCTCTCTGTGAAAGGCGACGGCACCATTGCCGCCGTTACCTGCTATTATTTTGACCTTCGCTATATCAACAAACATTGCTTCCTCCGCGGTAAATATAAGATTATTATTGACCTCTTGCAGCCTTAATATTGGCAATAAACTGTTTTGCCGTTTGAGTTATCTTTTTATAATCCCCTGTTTTTGCACCTGCCGTAAGAGAGCTGCCCGCACCAACGGCAACGGCACCCGCTTTTATCCACTGACCGACATTGTCAACATCTACGCCGCCTGTCGGCATCATTCTCGCATAGGGAATCGGACCCTTGATTGCCTTTATTATTTTCGGGCCGAAGACATCCCCGGGAAAGATTTTTAGTATATCAGCGCCCGCCTGCATTGCCATGACTGCCTCACGCACCGTCATCACTCCGGGCATGACCGCAACTCTGTAGCCGTTGCACATTTTGACCGTTTCAAGGTCAAGGTACGGGCTGACTATATATTGCGCACCCGAAAGCATTGCTATTCTTGCGGTTGCGGCATCCATAACAGTGCCTGCTCCAAGGATAATCTGCTCAGGAGTATATATTTTTGCAAGGCTTTCAATCACCTTATCAGCTTGCGGCACGGTGAAGGTCAGCTCTATTGCCGCAACTCCGCCCTCAATGCAGGCGTTTGTGATTCTTTCTGCCTGCTCGGTTGTTTCGGCACGCACAACTGCAACTATTCCGGCATCCTGAATCTTTGTCAGGATTAATTCCTTATCCATAATTTTGCTCTCCTTTTATTCATCTGCGCACTCTAGCGCCCGCTCCGGCTACAATAGCTTCAACCTCTTTTTTGTCTGCCATTGAGGTATCGCCCGGAGTTGTCATTGCCAATGCGCCGTGTGCAACACCGTAATTGATTGCCTTGCTTGCATCGTTGAAGGTCATAAGCCCGTAAATAAGACCCGAGGCAAAGCTGTCGCCTCCGCCGACTCTGTCATATATCTCAAGGGCAGGGAAGTCAAGCCCTTTATATATCTTCCCGTCTGCCCAGCAGATGGCACTCCAGTCATTGATCGAAGCTGTTCTGACTGTTCTGAGCGTTGTGGCTATAACCTTAAAATTCGGGTATGCCTTGACTGCATTATCTATCATTTTATAATAGCCGTCAATGTTGAGCTTTTTAAGCCCCTCATCGTTACCCTCCACCTCAAGCCCGAGGCAGGCAGTGAAATCCTCCTCATTGCCTATCATGACATCAATATGCCTGGCAATCTCTTTGTTGACCTGTTGAGCCCTTGTCTTGCCGCCGATATCCTTCCAGAGCGAGGGACGGTAATTGAGGTCATACGAAACAACCGTACCGTATTTTTTAGCCGCCTTGACTGCCTCAATGACTACCTGTGCCGCAGTTTGAGAAAGAGCGGCAAAGATGCCTCCGGTATGAAACCAGCGCACTCCCAGAGTGCCGAAAATGTACTCCCAGTCAATATCGCCCTCTTTTAGCTGAGAGACGGCGGTATTGCCTCTGTCCGAAACGCCGACAGCGCCCCTTATGCCAAAGCCCCTCTCGGTGAAATTGAGCCCGTTTCTGACAGTTCTGCCTATTCCGTCATAGGGAATCCATTTAATAAGAGAGGTATCGACACCGCCCTGAAGCATGAAATCTTCAACGAGCCTGCCCACTTCGTTATCCGCAAACGCCGTAACAGCTGCGGTTTTGAGCCCGAAGCACCGCCTCAGCCCCCTTGCAACATTGTATTCACCGCCGCCCTCCCAAACTCTGAAGCTGCGGGCAGTTTTTATCCTGCAGTTCCCGGGGTCGAGCCTGAGCATGACCTCACCCAAAGACACCATATCAAAGGTGCAGCACTCCCGTTTTTTGATTTTTAAATCCATACAATCACCGTACCATAAATATTTGACGGCGGGAGCAAAGCTCCCGCCCAGTAATTTGGGAGCTCACTCGGATTATACTCCCGAATATGCAGAAAATCCACCGTCAACGGGGATTATCACGCCCGTAACAAAGCCGGAATACTCACTGTCGCACAGGAAAAGAAGAATCCCCGTCAAATCCTGCGGCACTCCGAAACGCCCAAGCGGAGTATGACCGAGTATTTTTTTGGAGCGTGCCGTGAGGGAGCCGTCCTTATTATATAAAAGTGTTTTATTCTGATTTGTTGAGAAAAACCCGGGTGCTATTGCGTTGACACGGATACCTACATCCGCAAAATGAACCGCCATGAACTGAGTGAAGTTTGAAACAGCCGCCTTTGCTGCGGAATATGCGGGTATTCTGGTCAACGGGCGAAAGGAATTCATTGATGAAATGTTTATTATACAGGTGTCCTTTTTGCCGACCATGTCATAAGCAAACGCCTGAGTTGTAATAAGTGTGCCGAGAAAGTTGAGGTTGAAAACAAATTCAATGCCCTTTGAATCAAGGTCAAAAAAGGTTTTGACCCCTTGTGCTTTTTCGGTAATATCCTTTAATTCAAGAGTATCCTTTGTAGTTGTGCCCTTGGGATTGTTGCCACCCGCTCCGTTAATGAGGATATCGCACACACCGTATTTTTCTTTGACAATTTTGCATGCCTGCTCCATGCTTTCACGCTCGAGAACATTGCAGCCGATTGCCGTTGCCTCGCCGCCAAAGGCCTTTATTTCGTCAACCACAGCCTGTGCGGCATCCTCACGAAGGTCAAGCACAGCAACCTTCGCTCCCGAATATGCCAAATCTTTTGCAAAGCCGCTGCAGAGAACTCCGCCCCCGCCTGTAATAACCGCAACCTTGCCTTTCAGGTTATTATGTATAATCATCTTTTAACCTCCGAATTTTTTAAAACAGCCTCCCATAGGCCGTTGAGATACGCTGCGCCCAGCGCCCTGTCATATAGTCCGTAGCCAGGGCGTGCAACCTCGCCCCAAATCATTCTGCCGTGGTCAGGTCTGATATAGCCATCAAACCCGCTCTCATAAAGTGCCTTGACTATTTCGTACATATCGAGCGAGCCTTCCTGCGAAAGGTGAGAAGTTTCGTTAAACCTGCCCTGACGGACTTTTATATTTCGTAAATGGGCAAAATATATCCTTCCGCCTACTTCCCTTATCATTTCGGGCAAATCGTTTTTCGGGCTTGCACCCAAAGAACCGGTGCAGAATGTCAGGCCGTTAGCAGGACTGTCAACAAGCTTGAGCAAGCGCCTGATATCCTCAATACTTTTGATGATTCTCGGCAGCCCGAAGATATCCCACGGAGGGTCGTCGGGATGGATTGCCATTTTGACGCCACTTTCCTCGCAGACGGGAATAATCTCCTCAAGGAAATGCTTGAGATTCCTCCACAGATTCTCAGCAGTAATGCCCTTATATTTTTCAAACAGCTCTTTTATTTCGCCCATACGCTCAGTTTCCCACCCGGGCATTGCATAGCCGTGTGAATTATCGTCAATCTCTCTGAACATCTGCTCGGGGCTTTTGCCCTCAATCATTTCGCCATTATATGAAAGGCATGTGGATCCGTTGCCCATATCCATGGCAAGGTCAGTTCTCGTCCAGTCAAAGACAGGCATAAAGTTATAGCAAATAACCTTAACGCCCGCTTGCGAAAGATTTCGGATGCAGGTCTTATAGTTCTCTATGTATTTTTCGGCAGAAGGAGAGCCGAGCTTGATATCCTCATGGACATTGACACTTTCGATGCATTCCATTGTCAGACCCTCGGACTCAATCTGCTTTTTCATCTCCATGATATCCTCAAGCGGCCAAACCTCGCCCGCAGGGAGATAATGCAATGCGGGCACAACTCCCGAAATGCCGGGAATCTGCCTGATTTGCCGTAAAGACACGGTATCCTTCTGAGCACCGAACCAGCGCAGTGTCATTTGCATTGGTTTCAACCCCCTTTGACTCTACTATAATTGTATTTTGATTCTGCTGTTATTATATTTTTGTACTGTTTTATTCCTTATTTGAAGGAGGCTGACATATCCTCTGCAACGGTTTCGACAACCTCGCCCTTGCTCTTTGATGACGCTATCCTCTTTTGCAGCTCGGAATAGAACAAATCCTCATCAAACGGAATTTCAATATCCTTGCCCAGCCAATAGGAGAGGTGAGCGGCATTTGAAATTGTCAGGCCGTTTATGCCCTCCTCGCCCCTTGCAACCAGAGGCTCGCCCCTGAGGATATTTGCGATAAATGCATTGGTAACGCCGATATGCTGCTCGTTTTTACCGTCCGTCTCAGGCTCGAAGACTTCATATTTCGGTGAAGCGAAGCCGTCGGGATTGTTTTCAAGGTGCTCCTTTGTCGAGCAGTCAAGCTTATAGACTGTGAGCTTGTTGGATTCGCAGACTATTTTTGCTCTGTCAAGTGTCACCTCAAGCCTGTTTGTTCCGGGAGCGTCACCCGTTGTTGTTATGAAAATGCCGGTAGCTCCGTTAGGATACTCCGCATAAATGGTTACATCGTCCTCAACCTCAATATCATGCCATTTGCCCTCATGGCAGACCGCATGAATTTTTGAGGGCATTCCGCAAATCCACTGCCACAAATCCAGGTTGTGCGGGGACTGGTTGAGCAGAACTCCGCCGCCCTCGCCCGACCATGTAGCACGCCAACCGCCTGAATTGTAATATGCCTGTGTCCTGTACCAGCTGGTGATTATCCAGTTGACACGCTTCATTTCGCCGTATTCGCCGCTTTGCACCATTTCCCTGAGTTTGCGGTAGATGTGGTTAGTGCGCTGGTTATACATAATTGCAAAGGTTCTGTTGCATTTTGCGGCAACCTCATTCATCTCTCTGACCTGCTTTGTGTAAACTCCTGCAGGTTTTTCTATAAGAACATGAAGCCCTTTCTTTAGAGCATAAGCGGCAATTGGGGGATGGAGATAGTGGGGTGTCGCAACGATAACAGCATCGCACTCGCCGCTGTCAATGAGCTCCTCGGCAGTGTTGAAGCACTTGATTTCGGGGAGCAAATCTATTATTCTTGCAAATTTGGCAGGGTTGATATCCGCACAAGCAACCACTCTCGCCTCTTCAAAGGTACCCTTGCAGTAATTCCTGACATGGGAGGTACCCATATTGCCCACACCGATAATGCCGACTTTGACGGGCTGTACCTTTTCGACAAGCGTTTTAGCAGCGTCGACTGCCGCCTTGAATGCAGACTTTTTATCGGGATATTTATATTTATCCTTTTCAATCTCCTTAATTGTTTCGTTGTTTTTCTCCAGACCTTCAAGCCCTTTGAAAACGGAAAGGTGTGGCTCAACGCACAGGAGTCTGACATCCTGCTTTTTTGTGAAGATACGCATAATCTCCTCAAGCCTTCCGTCACCCATGCCGGCGGGTACAACCGTGCCGTCCCTCAGGGCATCCTTGACATGAAGATAATCAATATAGTCCTCTAGCATTTTAAAGGCGGAAAGCGTTTCTACGCCGCACTGTATGTAATTTGCGGTGTCAAATATACCGCCGAGCTTTTCACCGACTGCCTTATGCAGCTCAAGGCAACGCTCCGGAATATCACCGAAAATGCCCTTTTCGTTTTCATGGCAGCAGCGAATTCCGAATTTGTCGGAATATTCAGCCATTTCACGAACGCGGCGGAATGCCTCCTGCTTATATTCCTCATAGCTTTCATCTTCGTTGAAATAAAAGCTGAAAATCCTTATATACTCCGCTTCAAGCACACCCGCTACCGCAACTGTTTTTTTGAAATCCTCAAAATGAGGCTCAAAAGGCTCCTTTATGCCGATTTTGCCGTAAGGAGAACCGATAGTTGCAACTTTTATTCCGCCCTTGTCAAGTATTTTTTTGAGCTCCTTCGCATCGTCTACGCTGAATTTGGAGATAATCCTTCCGTTGACGCCCCTTATCTCA
>JAAZFZ010000288.1 GCA_012511485.1 Clostridiales bacterium
GTGTATTCCCGCACTGCCCTGTCCCCGTCAGCCCTGACATCCTCGAGAATTTCGCTCACCGCGGCGGTAACCCTTCTATCAGTTTCGCCGCTTCGGGCTTTGAGCTGTTTTATCAATTCCCATTGAGCAATGCCATCTGCCTTTGTAACGGATATCATTTGGAAACCTCCTTGGCAAGCTCAATATCTGACAGGAAGCTTTCAATCTCTTCCTTGCGCAGCTTCATGCTTGCCATATTGACAATAACTCTTGCGGAAATAGGCATAATCTCTTCAATGACCTCAAGCCCGTTCTCTTTGAGCGTTGTGCCTGTTTCGACTATATCGACAATAGCATCCGCAAAATTCAGAAGCGGAGCCAGCTCTACCGAGCCTTCAATCTTGATTATGTTAACATCCATACCCTTGTTTTCAAAAAAGGAGTGTGCAACATTTGGGTACTTTGAAGCAATAATCTTCTCTTTATACCCGTTATAAAAATCGAAATTCTTTTTAGCCGCCAGAGCAAAATAACATTTGCCGAAGCCCAGGTCGGTCATTTCATAGTAATCGCCGCCCTTTTCGACAATTGTATCCTTACCCACTATGCCGATATCACAAGCACCGTGCTCAACATAGGTTATTACATCGGCAGCTTTTGCAAGGACTACCTCATAGTCATCCACTGGCAAAATAAGCCGTCTGCCCTTGTTGATTAACTCAGAGCAATTGAGCCCCATTGTTTGAAAGAGGCTGATTGTCCTCTTCTCGAGCCTTCCCTTTGTGAGTGCTATTCTGATAGGCCTCATAAATCTTCCTCCCTTTTTAACTCTTTTGTTACTATAGCGTGAGCTGAAACTATATCAAGGCGATTTATGCCTTTGCACACTGCATAATCCTCGGCCAGAGAGATATCAATATCCGTGCTGATTTCACAAATAATCCCCTTGCGGTTAAGCTCTGCGGCATTGATGACTGCCTGCGCCTCGCTCCCATCCTCACCGAAAACCAGAGCATCTGCAGGCTTACTTTTTTCAACAGCACCGTTGGAAAGGAGTGCTTTGGCAAGTGCGTCCGTTTCAATGCCGAAACCAGTTGCGGGCAGCTCACTGCCGAACTCGCCTATAAGCCTGTCATACCTGCCTCCGGATAGTATTGTAACCCCCGAGCCTTCAATATAACCTCTGAACACAAGGCCTGTATAATAATTACTTCTGTGAACCAGACCCATGTCAATGTTTATTTTACCGCCAAGCCCCAGCTTATCAATTCTTGAATAGACCTGCCCCAAATAATCCAGTGCTTCAACAGCGGCCTCGCTCTTATAAAGAGCCGCAGCTCTTTCAAGAACCTCTGAACCGCCGAAAAGCCTCGGCAGGTTTTTCAATGCCCTGGTTGTATCATTATCACCTATGCGGTCAAGCAAATCATTGAGAGCGGCATAGCTTTTTGAAGTAATAAGCTCGCAGATTCTTTCTCTGATTTCGTCGCTCGTTTCAAGCTCGTCGGAAAGCGCCTTGAAAAACCCGGCTTGACCAATTTCAATCCTGTAATCAGGTGCGCCGCAGTTA
>JAAZFZ010000289.1 GCA_012511485.1 Clostridiales bacterium
ATAGCTCAGTTGGTAGAGCAGCGGTCTCCAAAACCGCGTGCCGAGGGTTCAAATCCTTCTGCCCCTGCCAAGCAAAACAGCCCTGAAATCCTTGATATATAAGGGTTTCAGGGCTGTTTTATATTAAAAATAATTATTCTGCCTTATAGTAGTTATATAAATTTTATGCGAATTTATATTCAAAAATGCAGGTCAAATGAAAGCCAGAACTTTTGGAGGGCGACATGAGGATGAGGGTTGAAACTTATGCTTTTATCTTTCTGTCAAAGTATCAGTGATAATTCATTTTCTTAACAGAATCTTAACAGCCATCTATTGTATTATATATGTGGTTGTCAAAAAATAAGCTTATCGGGGTGTATTTGTTGGAAAACATGAAAATTATTGCTTTGGTGATTTTTATTGCTACATATGTTGCCATGCTTTTATTCCAAAAGGTCAGAGCATATATCGCACTGGGGGCTGCAGCCCTTTTTATTATAATCGGAATATTGCCCATCGGGCAGGTTTTAAATGCTATTGATTGGAACATAATTATGATGCTTGCGGGCACTATGGGCACGGTTGCATTGTTCATTGAAACACGAATGCCTGCCCGACTTGCAGACCTTATGCTTAGCAAGGTGCCGGATGTAAGGTGGGCTATTATATCGCTTGCTTTGTTTGCGGGAGTAATTTCCGCATTTGTGGATAATGTGGCAACAGTTCTCATGGTTGCTCCCGTCGGGCTTGCAATATCAAAAAAGCTCGATATATCGCCAATCTCGGTTTTGATTTCAATTGCCGTTTCTTCAAATCTTCAGGGTGCTGCAACTCTTGTGGGTGATACAACTTCCATTCTACTGGGCAGCTATGCAAAAATGGATTTTCTCGATTTCTTCTTCATGAAGGGTAAGCCAGGCATTTTCTGGGCTGTTGAGCTTGGCGCTCTGGCACCAGTCCCCGTTCTTCTCTATATTTTCAGAAAAGGCAAAGAGCCAATTGAGGATGGTGGAATTACTGAGGTTCAGGATCTTTTCCCGAGTTATCTGCTTATCGGAACGGTTGTTCTGTTGATTTTGGCTTCGTTTATCAAAAATAAGCCCTCTGTTACAAACGGAATTATTTGCCTTGCAATTTTTGTAATCGGGCTTATCCGTACTGCCATTGTTAAGAAAAGCTTTGGCTCATTGAAAGAATTTATTAAGGAAATCGACTATTCGACTCTAATGCTGCTTGCTGGATTGTTTATGGTTATCAGCGGAATAACAGAGGTTGGCCTTATTGATGACATTAGCTCTCTGTTTGTTAAATTCGGCGGCGATAACCTGTTCCTGCTCTATACCCTAATTGTTTTCGGTTCGGTATTTTTCTCTGCCTTCATTGACAATATACCCTATGTCGCAACAATGCTGCCCGTTATCACAGGCATTTCAACATTAATGAGCATTGAGCCTTATTTGCTCTATTTCGGTCTGCTCACAGGTGCAACTCTTGGCGGCAATATTACACCGATAGGCGCATCTGCAAATATCGCAGCGATTGGTATACTCAGAAAAGAAGGCTACACTGTAAAAAATAAAGACTTCTTCAAAATAGGTCTCCCATTCACACTGAGCGCGGTTCTCACCGGATATATTTACATTTGGCTGTTCTGGAAGCCGGTGTAAGCATAAGAATGCCTTTCAATAGAATTATTTATTACAGTTTTATTATTTTAAACGGACGCTCCAACATGGCGCGTCCGTTTTTGATTGAAAATTATTGTTTATTCTTCGTATCAGCCAATAAACATCTGAGTCCAGTAATTGCCGTCCGTAACATAGCCGACACCTATCTGTGTGAAATTAGGATTCAGGATATTTGCCCTGTGGCCCTCAGAGTTCATCCATCCGTCCATAACTGCTTTCGGACTAGTATAACCTTGTGCAATGTTCTCACCTGCCGTGCGGTAGGAAATATCAAATCTGCTTATCATATCAAAGGGCGAGCCATAGGTCGGGCTGGTGTGAGAGAAATAACCTTTATCTCTCATATCCTGAGATTTTGTTCTGGCTACGGAACAAAGCTTTACATGGAGCTTTAACTCCTCAAGCCCCTTTGAGCGGCGCACCTGATTAACAAGCGTTACAATTTCTTTCTCTTTTGCCGATACCGAAGATGAGGCGGCAGGTTTTTTTGTTGTGTTCGTTTTGCCCTTGCTTGATTTGCCGCCACTCTCATCTTTTTTTGGGGTTGGTGCTTTTTGTACAATACCATCCGTCGTATCAATAGTTGTAAGAGTTGTTGAGTCTTGAGTTAATGTGATTTGAGTTGAGCTGTTCAGTGAACTGTCCGCCGTGTTATCTGATTTATCTAATGTTGCGAATCTGACAATCACGCCCAATGCCACAACGGATATTATTGAGCCAATTGCGATACTCAAAGGTTTACTTCGCATTGTTTTACCTCCCAGAATATTGTTCAACTATATTTTGCCCATATAAATTTTCCATACAAAAACCTTATTCTAGATAAAAAGGTAGAATAATCCGTGAAATCGTGGTATTATAATTTTGAAAATAAAGGGAGGAATCTTATGAATAAGCTCAAAAAATCATTCAGCATACTCATGGCC
>JAAZFZ010000290.1 GCA_012511485.1 Clostridiales bacterium
CTTAATTATATTTTCCCTTTTTACGTCTTTTATCTTCTTTGTCTATTTCTCCCATTCGTTTTTTGGTTTGCTTTCTCTCCGATTCCTTTTTTGCCCCTTCATTTTGTCTTTTGCCGAAACTCAAGTTTAAGTCTGATTAACCCGCTCGCGCTCGCAATCAGGATTTTGCTATATGCAACTCAATATGGCTTTATTTGTTTCGAGCGGGTACTTTTAATTTATTTGAATGGAGGAATTTTCCTTATTGATTAAGCGAGAAACAACCAGTAACAGTTACATACCCTTTGAGAATTACCCCGACTTAATGACAGTCGATGATATACAAGCCGCTCTTGGAGTCGGACGCAACACAGCATATCAGCTTATACATAACGGAGATCTTCAATGCCTTAAGATTGGCCGCTCTATCCGTATCCCTAAGCGATATCTGATGGATTTTGTGTACGGTTCCTGCTATAATACTTACGTAGCAAGCGGACTAGCCCATACGAAGGAGGCGCAAGCATGACGGGCAGTCTGCAAGTCCGAAACGGAAAATATTATGTAGTTACCCGTATACCGGATATATCGGGGAAGAGCAAGCAGAAGTGGATCAGTACCAATCTTCCGGAAGCAGCGGGAAAGCGAAAAGCGCAACAGGCTCTTAGGCGTATACTTAGCGAGCTTGAACAGATCAACGCCGTTTATTCCCAAGTAATCACTTTTATACCATGAATTGATAAATGGATGGAGCAAAAGAAACTTGAGTTTCGGCTCAACACCTGGGAGGGATATCAAATTTACCTCAAAAAGCATATCCGCCCATTCTTTCAACAGCTCAATCTTTCTCTCTCTAAGGTACATGCGCAACATATTCAGGGCTACTTTAACTTAAAAGCTAAAGAAGGACAATCCTTGAGCACACTAAAAAAACACTATGCCGTAATTAGAGGAGCCTTACAAGAAGCAGTAAAGAAAAGAATACTCCCGCTCAATCCGGCTGATGGTGTTACGCTCCCTAAGCAACAGGGCCAGAACAAGTTTAAAGGAGCTGCATACATGGCAGAACAGGCTCAAACGCTTCTATATGCGATTAGAGACGATGTTTTATACCCGGCTGTCTTTCTTGGCCTGTGCTACGGTTTGCGTAGAAGCGAAGTATTAGGGCTTCGATGGAAGGATATAGATTTCAAGGCCGAAGAACTACATGTAAAGAATACCGTCACCCGTATGAAGACACATATTGAGCATGAAGCAACGAAAAGTGCAGCCAGCCGCCGGACGTTGAAGCTAATCCCCTCCACAATAAAATATCTCCAGCAACTTCATAAAGAGCAACTGGAGCGGCGGCTATTGTTGGGCGATTCATATACCGTGACAGATCACATTTGTGTGTGGGCGGACGGAAAACCGCTCTCTCCCGATTATGTTTCTCAGCACTTTAAGAAGTTTTTGCAAAAGCACAACTTACCCTTAATTCGGTTCCACGATCTACGACATACGGCGGGAAGCCTCTTAATTAGTCAAGGAATGAACATCAAACAAGTTCAGGAATTTCTTGGGCATGAGAAGTCATCCACTACGCTTGATATCTATGCTCATATCGATATGCAGGCGAAAAAAGAAACCGCTGACGCAATGGGCGAAGTGCTAAAATTAGAAGTTGTATAACAGGCCGTGTTAGATAATGTGTTAGATAGCGGACTAATAAATCACATTCGGTCATCTCAAAAACGCTCAAAGAGTTAGAAAAAAGCCCCCAAATCGGTTAATTTGAGGACTTTCCTTGGTGCGCGAGGCGGGACTTGAACCCGCACGCCCATATTGAGCACTAGAACCTGAATCTAGCGAGTCTGCCAATTCCACCACTCGCGCTTATGCTTTTGACAGCGGTTTTCATAAAAGTATTGGTGCGAGAGATGGGACTTGAACCCACACGCCTATCGACACACGCCC
>JAAZFZ010000038.1 GCA_012511485.1 Clostridiales bacterium
ATTCCAGACGCTCGTTGCTCTCACTCTCACTCTTTGTTTCATTGACATAGGAAGAGTGGGCAAGTGCATTTGAAAGCAATGCCTCGTTATTAAAGCTGTATTTTATTTTATCCTGAAGTGCCTTTAGGTCATGCATTCCCGTCGTCTCTTTTCAAAATTATTCCGTTTAAACGCCGATATTTTCTGCAATTGCATTTATTACATTTTTCTCGACATAATCCGTTGCCTGCCTTATCGCATTTTTAATGGCTTTGGCGTTTGACGAGCCGTGCGCCTTGATAACGGGAGCGCTAATGCCCATGAGGGGAGCGCCGCCGAATTCACTGTAGTCCATACGCTTTTTCAAATCCTTCAAACCGCCCTTGACCATTAATGCCGAAAGCATGGTGAGCTTGTTTTTCTTGAATATCATCTTGATGTTGTGCATGAGCAAACCTGCAACGCCCTCGTACATCTTGAGAATCACATTGCCGGTAAATCCGTCAGCCACAACTACATCCGCACAGCCTAAGGGGATATCCCTTGCCTCGATGTTTCCGATAAAATTATAACTCGCTTCCTTCATTTTTTCAAAGGCTTCAATGCGGAGCTTGTCGCCCTTAGTGTCCTCCGTGCCGATATTTGCAAGTGCCACACGGGGGCTTTCAACTCCCATTATTCTATTCATATAAATGCTTCCCATAAGCCCGAACTGGTAGAGATATTCTGCCGTGCAATCCGCATTTGCACCCGAATCAAGCATCATAAACGGGCCTGAGTTTGAGGGTAACACGGTAGCAATAGCCGGGCGCTTGATTCCCTTGATGCGTTTGACAATAAATGAGGCTCCGATTACAGCCGCGCCTGTAGAGCCGGCGCTGACAAATGCATCACCCTCGCCCTCGGCAAGGCTTTTAAGCCCCACTGCCATGGAGGTATTGCTTTTCTCTTTGAGGATTTCTCTCGGGTGGTCGGTCATAATCATGATATCGGGAGCGTCCTTTATCTCCATATTTTCAAGGGATATGAAATTCTCCCCTGCACATTTTTCAATTTTTTCTTTGCTCCCGACAAGAATTATTTTTACATTGAGTTCGTCCGCAGCCTCTGCGCAACCCTTTATTATTTCAAGCGGAGCATTGTCCCCGCCAAAAGCGTCAACTATTATCCTCATAATACTTCCTCCAGTTTCTCAAGACTCCTTTTTGCGAGGGCTTCATATCTGAGCTTTTTATCCTTTATTCTCTCATCGAGAGGCGGTAAAATACCAAAATTCGCACCCATGGGTTGAAATTCCGAAAAGCCTGTGTCGCTGATATATGCGGCTAGCGCACCCATCATGGTCTCCCTGGGGAGAATCAGAGGCTTTTCACCTTTTATTTTTCTTGCAAGGTTCAAGCCCGCAAGAATGCCTGACGAGGCTGATTCCATATATCCCTCGACTCCCGTAATCTGACCCGCAAAATACAGCCCTTCATGCCCACGAAAGCTGAAATCAGCATTGAGATGTGCGGGAGAGTTAATAAATGTGTTCCTATGCATTACACCATAACGCACAAACTCGGCATTTTTAAGTGCCGGTATGAGTGAAAAAACTCTTTTTTGCTCGCCGAATTTCAGGTTAGTCTGAAACCCGACAAGGTTAAATAAAGTACCCTCTGAATTCTCACGCCGCAGCTGCACGACTGCCCACGGTCTGTGACCGGTCCGGGGGTCCTTTAATCCGACAGGCTTGAGCGGGCCGTATCTTATTGTGTCCGCCCCCCTTGCAGCCATAACCTCAATGGGCATACAGCCCTCATAAACACCCTTTTTGTCAAAATCATGAATTTGAGCCTGCTGGGCATTAATCAGCTCGTTATAAAAAAGCTCGTATTCTTCCTTGTTCATGGGGCAGTTTATATAGTCAGCTTCGCCTCCCCTTTCATATCTGGAGGCTGAAAAAGCACTCTGCATATCAATGCTTTCTGCTGTAACAATCGGTGCGGCGGCATCATAAAAGCTCAATGCTCCCCCGCAAAGCGTTTTTATTTCTTCCGAAAGTCTTTTACTTGCAAGAGGGCCTGCCGCAACAATACAGTATATGTCCTGCGGTATGCTTTCGATTTCCCTTCTCTCAAGTCTTATTAAAGGTTCGGATTTGATTTTATCGGTTATTGCCTGCGAGAACCTTTCCCTGTCAACAGCAAGGGCTCCGCCCGCAGGCACACTGCTCTGCTTTGCACTCTCTATGCATATGGAGCCGAGCCTTTCCATTTCGGCTTTTAAAAGCCCTGCGGCAGAGCCGATTCTCTTTGCCTTGAGTGAGTTTGAGCAAACAAGCTCCGCCAGACTTTCGCTGCTGTGGGCAGGCGAAAACTTTATAGGCTTCATTTCGGCGAGTGTTACGCTTATCCCCGCCCTTGAGAGCTGCCATGCAGCTTCAACCCCTGCAAGCCCTCCGCCGATAATAAGGCAGGCATCTTTTTTCATTTTTATACCTCTTTGAGCTCCTTTTTCGATTTGCGTGCCACCCTCTTTTCAAATCCGCAGCCCTCGTCTAGGCAGCTGAGAACTCCGCCCTTCCTCTTAAAGAGGGATTTGCCGCAGTTGGGGCATTTTTCTTCCGTAGGCTTATCCCATGTCATAAAATTGCATCCCGGCCATGCCTCACAGCCATAGAATGTATATCCTTTTTTGGATTTTTTCTCAATCACCTTTGCTCCGCATTTCGGGCATAGTGCGTTTGTTTCAAGCACCAGCGGCTTGGCGTTTTTGCAATCGGGATAGCCGGGGCAAGCAAGGAATTTGCCGTACTTTCCTTTTTTTATTACCATCATCCTGCCGCATTTGTCGCAGGGAATATCGGTCACATCCTCCTCAAGAGTGATTTTGATATTCTTCATATCCTCTTTTGCCTTTGCGAGAGTTTCCTCAAATTTATCATAGAATTCGTGAAGAATTCTGATATAGTTGGCATTACCCGCACCGACCTCGTCAAGTGCGGATTCCATCCCAGCGGTGAACTTTACATTGACAATCTGAGGGAACCTCTCCTTGAGAAGCCCTGTTATTGCAATGCCAAGCTCCGTGGGCTGCAAAAACTTTGAAGCACGCTTAACATATTCACGCTTAATTATTGTTGTAATAATTGTGGCATATGTGCTGGGTCTTCCGATGCCGTATTCCTCAAGAGCCTTTATCAGCGTTGCCTCGGTGTACCTCGAAGGCGGCTGAGTGAAATGCTGGTTGCCTGTAAGCTCCTTGAGCCTAAGGCTGTCGCGCTCACTAAGCTCAGGCAGCTTTGAATCCTCTTTATCCTCTTCGTCCGCAGACTCCTCATAAAGCACCGTGTAGCCGTCAAATTTCACGGAATAGCCCGATGCTGTAAAAATGCAGTATTTATCCTTTTGCTCACCCGATGCGAGTATTTCCACCTTAATGGTGTTCTGAATACAGTTAGCCATAAGGCTTGCGATAAATCTTTTCCAAATAATACGATATATCTTAAACTGGTCAGGCGTGAGGCTTCCCTTGACCTTTTCCGGTGTAAGGCTTGGAATTGTCGGCCTGATTGCCTCATGCCCGTCCTGAGCGTTTGCCCTTGATTTGTAATACCTGGGTTTTTCCGGCAGATAGCCTTCGCCGTAGACTGACCTGATATAATCGTTGCCCTGTGCGCGAGCTTCCTCGGAAATTCTGAGAGAATCGGTTCTCATATAGGTTATAAGACCGGTTGTGCCTATCCCGCTGACCTCGACGCCTTCATAAAGCTCCTGGGCGGCACGCATTGTTCTCTGAGCCTGAAAGCCCAGAGAGCGTGAAGCCTCCTGCTGAAGAGTTGAGGTGATAAACGGGGGAGCAGGGCTCTTTTTTCTTGTGCCCTTTTTAATGGATTTGACCGAATAAGCCGCACCCTCAAGCCTTTTGAGGTATTTATCGGATTGCTCCTTGTTTGTTATCTTGACCTTTCCGGTTTCGTCGCCGTAAAAGCTTGCTGCGAAAGTGCG
>JAAZFZ010000291.1 GCA_012511485.1 Clostridiales bacterium
GCATTTTGAGCTTGATGCTCAGGACGCAATTGAAAAAATGAAGGCTCTTGGCGAAATCTATAAGGTTGAGCTTATTAAGGAGCACAGCGGCAAGGGCGAAAAGATTTCGTTTTATAAGCAGGGCGAATTTATTGAGCTTTGCGCAGGCCCTCATATTCCCGATACGAGCCGTGTTAAGGCATTTAAGCTCACCTCCTGCACAGGCGCATATTGGCGGGGAGACTCAAAGAATAAGATGCTCCAGAGGATTTATGCAACCGCATTCACCAAGAAAGAGGATATGGAGGTTTATCTTGCCGCCATTGAGGAGGCAAAAAAGCGTGACCATAACATCATAGGCCGTCAACTCAAATACTTTACAACCTCTGACATTATCGGTCAGGGTCTGCCGCTCCTGATGCCCAAGGGGACAAAGCTCTTTCAGATACTCAATCGCTATGTACAGGATACGGAGGAGTATGAATACGGCTATGTTATGACAAGAACGCCCCTTATGGCCAAGTCAGATTTATATAAAATTTCAGGCCATTGGGATCATTATAAGGATGGTATGTTTGTCATGGGCGATGAAGAAAAGGACGATGAGGTCTATGCGCTTCGCCCCATGACCTGCCCGTTTCAGTATCAGATTTTTCTCAACGAAATGCATTCTTATCGTGATTTGCCCCTGCGTTACGGTGAAACTTCAACTATTTTCAGAAATGAGGCTTCGGGTGAAATGCACGGGCTGATAAGAGTGCGTCAATTCACCATTTCCGAGGGCCACATTATACTGACACCGGAGCAGCTCGAAGAAGAATTCAGAAAATGCGTTGAGCTCATCAAAAGAATGATGACAGATATCGGGCTTATTGGCGACCTTTCATATAGGCTTTCAAAATGGGACCCCAACGACAGAGATAAATATATCGGAACTCCCGTAATGTGGGACCGTGCAGAAGCTCTCATGCGCAATATCCTCAACGATATCGGCCTTGATTATAAAGAGGCAGTCGGGGAGGCGGCATTCTACGGGCCGAAGCTCGATGTTCAGATTAAAAATGTCTACGGCAAAGAGGATACACTTTGCACCGTTCAAATTGACCTTATGCTCGCCCGCCAATTTGAGATGACTTATATAGCCGCTGACGGCTCAAAGCAGTACCCCTATATAATTCACAGAACCTCAATAGGCTGCTATGAAAGAACCATTGCCCTGCTGCTTGAAAAGTATGGCGGAGCTCTTCCTCTCTGGCTTTCACCTGAGCAGATAAGAATACTGCCCATTTCGGAAAGGCACCATGATGCGGCAAGGGATATTAAGGCAAAACTGCTCGCAAACGGGCTCAGGGTAACGGTTGATGACAGGAGTGAAAAGATAGGCTATAAAATCCGTGAGGCTCAGCTTGAAAAGCTGCCCTATATGCTTCTTGTGGGCGATAAGGAAATTGAGAGTGTCACTGTATCCGTCCGCAAAAGGGGAGAGGGAGATATCGGCTCAATGGGTATTGACGAATTCTGCGCTCTTGCCTTTGCCCAAAACAGGGATAAGCTGATTTTTTAAGACTCTAAACTCAAGGGGGCTGCGCAAAATGAAAGTCTAGTGCAGCCCTCTGTTCTTATGCCATTAATGATGAACAAAACATAACTCATATGTTCGCTTCCGACAGAATATGCATTTTTAAAAAGTTATTATTTGCGCTTGACATCTTTTGAAAGCTTTGATATAATAAGCACCGTTCTCAGAGAGATTTGCGAGAGTGGCGGAATCGGCAGACGCGCACGTTTGAGGGGCGTGTGGTAAATCCCGTACGGGTTCAAGTCCCGTCTCTCGCACCACTGGCGGGTTCCCCTCGGGAGCCCGCTTATGAATTAAATGCGGGTATGGCGGAATTGGCAGACGCGTTAGATTCAGGTTCTAATGGTCGCAAGGCTGTGCAGGTTCAAGTCCTGTTACCCGCACCA
>JAAZFZ010000292.1 GCA_012511485.1 Clostridiales bacterium
ATTATGGGGAGCTTGCCCCCTTTGATACCCGGCCGGTAATTATACGTTAATCGAATATGTTGTTTTAATTGCCACGTTATTTTTTAACATTGCCCAAACCGGACAAAAGGTTTGTTCAGATAATTGAATTGCCTTTTGAATATCCGTTTCAATAATATCTCCGGATTGAACAATAAAATCAAGGTTTATGGCCTTAAAACCCAGGGGGTGTTCATCCCTTCTTTCTCCCCTTGCGATTACTTTAAGGCCTGATATGCCTTTACCCATTTTTCTTAATAAAGTCACAACGGTTGAGCCACTGCAGCTGGCCAGGCTAATTAATAATAATTGCAGCGGCATGTAGCCCTCAGCGTCCCCAAGCGGTGGTATATAATCAATAATTATAGGCGGGTGGTCCGCTGTTTTTCCTTCAAACTTAATCTTTTGATTGATTAAGGTTGCGCTTGCTTCTATATTACTCATAATAAAATCCTCCCCGTATTTATTCGTAAAGGCTTATCACTCAGTGAAGCTGCTGCCACGCTCAAATCATTTTTTTCAACCCCCTTCAGATATATTATGAAATATCTTATATATCGTTCGATAGGTATTGGAGTAAAAAAAATATCCTTATTGAACCATACTTTTTTCAGCTATAATTGCTCCGTATTCAAACATCATATAGATTTCAGATCTTATTTGTTCCTCCAGAATATCCTCATTAATAAGCACCAGCTTATCAACCATATTTTCAAGCATTCTTATAAATATACTTACAAGCAGCTCACATGCCTGAGACTGTCCCCAATGTTTTCTAAGTAAGTTCCTGCTGTACTCTATCCTTGTTTCTTCCCACTGTTTCAGCTTAGCTTGTATATCAATATTCCTCTCTGTCCGCATCCATGCCTTTAGGGCTAATCTGTACACCGATTTTTCGTATTCTGATAGATTTTTTCTTTGTAAAACATATTGGGTATATATTTCCTTTAGGTGCTTTTGCTTTGGCAGCTTTGACCTGAGCCTGTCATTGATTTTGACAAATTCAGCATAAGCGATTTCTTCATATAAGTCATTTTTATTCTTAAAATAGTAATAAAGCATCGGCAGTGAGCATTCAACCGCATTGGCTATTTCCCTGATAGACGTCCCATAATATCCTTTTTCACTAAACAGCTCAACCGCCTTAATCATTATTTTTTCTTTCAGTGTGATTTCTTTCATTGCATGACCCCTGGCCTATCTATCGTTCGTTAGATTTATTTTAAAACCTTATTTTTCATTTGTCAAGTCTTTTTACAAAAAAATTGTGTTTGTTCTGTTTTATGCTCATAATCTTGCATATAACTTACGTTCAAAATAAAATGCAAATCCGCCAAGCGCGACAAATGATGCAGACTTTGTAGTCAGTACGGGTAACGGTAATTCTATTCCCGACAGATACTGGCATACTGTCTGAGGTATCATCATAATTCCAACGACAATGCAAAGCTTCATAAAATCGTGGACGAATATTAAAAACGAATAAAAATATTAAGCCCCGATAGAATAGAAGGTACCGTTACATTTCTGCTGGTGATGCTCCCCATCAACTTTCGACAAGTGCAAGCCATTTTTCCATGTACTCGTTCAGCTGCCTGCGGGCTTCCTCCAGTTCGCCCTGCCGCTTCTGGCAGGCCAGGTAATCCTGGTAGACCTCCGGCAAAAAAAGCTCCTCTTCGAGGCGGGAAATTGTTCCCTCAAGGTCGGCGATAGCCTGCTCCAGTTCTTCCACCCGGCGGCGGCGCATGCGTTTTTGCCGTTCTTCTTCCTTCTTCTGGAGGTAGTTTTTCTTTTC
>JAAZFZ010000293.1 GCA_012511485.1 Clostridiales bacterium
CCAGCTGGCTTCATCTTAAAGATAATGGCATAGCCAGAGATGATGTCTATGATTTAGTATTTACGGATGTTGTTGATAATCTGCTCGACCTTGATATTACCGGCATATTGAGCCTCTTTGAAAGAAACACAACACCGGGTACCGGGCTCAACAACTCTGTAACAAATATTCTTGTTAATTTCGTGAAAAATGTTATTAATGTTGTCCTTCCAAATACTGCAACATCCTCTTACTCTACATTTGAGGACCTTATAAGCACAGTTAAGCTTCCTGCTCTTATAGCCAACCTTTTGAAGAATCTTGATACATATGCAACAAGGCTTATGCCCTCCCTTCTTCCGCTTCTCTGTAATGCTCTGGGATTGAGCTCTGAGCAGGAATTCGGATATCCCTACATCAGTTTGCCCGAAACAATCACAGGCGCAACATCCTTCTATATTTACAACTCTTCTTCAGGCCTGAACACAGCCTTCAGAGCGATTAACGGCACACTGAACAGGGACTACCTCTATAAATATCGTATTAACAGCATTAGCACCAATCAGACGGGCGTTACGGTCAGATACAATAATGCACCCGTTGAAGATATCTTCATTAACGGTGGTGAGTCCCTGAACTTTAACATTACGGGTACCCCCACAGCAAATTCAGTGCTTGTCCTGTATGTTAACTATGATGTCTATGAGGAAACAGGCGCAAAGATGACTCCTGTTCCCATGGTTGCCACTGTATTCACCTATGTAACAACTATTAAAGACGACGGCGATACGGATAACAATGTTGATGTTAGCTCATCGAACTATCATATGGGTACATATGTAAAGGCAACATATATTAACCAAAACGGCAGCCTGAAAAAACTCGGGGACTATTCCTTAACTCTAAAGAGAAAAAATGACAGTACATCTCACACTACACCGGCAACAATTTCTCTTTCTAATGCAACCATCGCACCCGGATTTGCCGGCTCTGGAATCACTGCCAATGTTTTCAACAATATCAACACTACACTTGACGGCGGCGGTTGGTTGGTTAGACCCTATGCCGAACAGGTTGACGAAACATCCGAAAGGCCTGCAAACGGGCTTTACACTTCAACATTTACCTACCAGGCAACAAAGACAAACGCATCCGGTAGTGCAGAGTCACTTCCCTTTTCGCATTATGTATACTTATATGATGATTTTAACCTTCCCTCAATATTCAATTCTGCTGTTAATGCAAATCGTCAGCAATCACAGTACGGGACAGGTAATTATGAATACACCTATGTTGACGAGGAAGACGGGGAGACCTACACACAAACAGTTAACGGCGTTCAAGCATGGAATGATTATATAGATGCTCTCACAAATGCGGCATCTGTAGTTGAAAGGCCAAGGGTCATCAACACATTTGTAAATACCCATGCTAGCAAATATGAGACATATGCTAAAGACCTTGAGGATGCAATTGCAAGACTCGAAGCCTGTGCAATTTCCGCTGGCGTTTCGTCTCTCAAGCCTCTGGTTGAAGCCTATGACCCAAGAAATGAAAAGATTTCACTTGACCCTGAAACCAATGAACCCATTATCGACCCCGAGACAGGCAAATTTGTTATGGAGAGGATGGATTATTACGAAGAGGGCTATGCTTTCGTCGACAAAGAGGATTATGCACCCTATACATGGAATCGCTTTGAGGATGAAGTGAAAATGGCCCGCAGGATTGTAGATAATCAGGAGTCCGAAGAACCCGATGAAATAAGCTCCATTGAATTGGCTTATGCAGAGCACAGGCTCTCACTCTATGCAGACAGACTTATTCGTACGCGTGCATATACCGATGCTCTTAATGCCGGAATTGCAAATGCGCAGGCTGCAGGCTATTCTGAGGCTGATTTCACTGAGGAGTCATGGGAGGAATATGAAAGCGCCTTGAACTTTGCAGTTGCAACAGCCGCCGAGCCCTTGGGAACATACAACTTTTTTGGATATCTAACTTCTGCAGACGGCCTTCGTCAGTCCAAGGTCAACACTGCAAGAAAAGAACTTGTTGAGGCGGAAAAGAGGCTTGTTTCTTCAGCTGATTATACTCAACTTCTTGCCCAGATAAATAGAGCCGCAGGTTACACTGACCCCGACCTGTTCACACAAGCATCATGGTCAGAGTTTGTAGATGCTCTCGAATATGCAAATTATCTTGTGGAAGAAGAGCTTGTTGCCAATCTGAATAATCAGGCAGAAATTGATGCTGCAGCCATAAGGCTTAGCAATGCTATTGACGCTCTTGCTCTTGTTGCAGATTACACTCAGCTCAATGAAACAATTGCATTAGCTAAATCGCCTGCTTATAGTCCAAATAACGGAAGATTCACGCAGGAGTCATACGCTGCATTTGAGGCGGCATTAGCCGAAGCTGAAGGAGTTCCTGCCGGTCTTCCTAATTCCAGCCAGAATGTGATAGATGCTAAGGAGTCTGCACTTTCCATTGCAATTGATGCGCTTGTAAACACCCAGGAACCGGACATTGATTTTGTGGATTACAGCGAAATGAAAGTGCTTGATTTATTTAGCTTTGAGGATGGCTCATCTTTCCTTTGTGGTCTCAACAGCTGGTATCCGTCAGTCACCGGTGAAATAGAGGCTGTTGGCGGTGCCACCTTCGAGATAATAGCAAATGACTATGGTGCCGAAAGCACAGGTACGTTTATAGATGTTTATGCTCCCAATGGTTCATATGTCAAGAGCTACCAGGTAGTATACTTTGGCGATGTCGATGGAGATAGCGTTGTTGAGGGTGCCGATTTCACTGCACTTGACTGTATGACAAACTTTATTGGTGATTTATTTGAAGCATCCGGCGGTTATGCAGATCACAACTCTTACACAATGGCATGTGATGTTTATCCGGACGGTGCTTTGGACGGTTCTGACATAACTACTCTTGATGCTGCCGTTCAGGGACTTGGCGCACTAGGTCAGGACTATACAATGGATAACTTTATTTGGTACTAATAGAATTTCTCTTTCGGGGAGGAGTTGATTTCTCCCCGAAAGAAATCAATTTTAGCTAATATTATTTCTTTGGAGGTGAGAAAGCCAATGAAAATCACCAGAAAAATTCTGGCTGCTTTTCTCGCAATCCTATTTGTTGCAGGTACTTTATCATTCAGTGCATTTGCCGAGGGGACACCTGTAGGCAGTGAAAGTATGCAGGTTGTGATTAATTCTCAGCTGCAGGCAGAGCCGGGTGAAGTCATAACGGTAACTATTAACGGTACCAACAACTATTATGCAGCTAATATGCGTTGGCCGATTATTTATACAAAATCTGTTTTTGAGCTTATCGATGAATACGGCCATCCGACAACCCAAGAGGATTATGTCCCCATAACTGTTGCGGGTCAGCTTACCGCTCCCGGTTCAAGCGTTTCGGCTATTGACGCAACAGGTAAATCGGAACTTGGAGACTTTTCCAACAATAAATATGGTGCCTTACTTTTCCAATGGGTCGGCAATTACAATAATGGTGTTGTCAACTGCTATACGGCACCCAGCGGCTCAAATTGCATTTCATTCCAATTAAGAGTCAAGGAAGGCGTTACGAGTGACAAAGGCACTATCCAGATTCCAAGCGAGTTAACCGAAATATTCTATTATCAGGCTATGAACAATCCGGCAGATCCCAGTACAATCTACACTATGAACAGTCAAACCTGCGCAATGTCTTTTACAAACTGTTCTGTAAACATCAACACAAATGTGCCGGATATTGGTGTGGTTGCAGAAACATCAACAATTATTGAGCGCTTTAGTGAATCTGACGCTGCGTATTATGGCTTTAACGGTTATATTTACAATATGGGCGATTATGAATACTATCAAAGCCATTATTTGATTAGTTATCCGATTTTTTCTGAAGAGGAAATGCTTTCGTATATTCAGCCGGTCGGCGGTGCGTCTCTTGTGTTTACTCTGATGGATGGGCAGTATGCTTATAGTACAGGCACAAGAGTAGATGTAGTTTACGAAGGTGTAACAATTGCTACATACTATATTGTTGTTTTCGGAGATATAAACGGTGACGGCGTTTGCGATGGCACCGATGTGAATTTAATTGATTGTGCAACGCAGTATTTATATGATTTTTCCTATTCAAGTGATGTGCGAAGTAACCCGCAATACTATGCATGCGACGCGTCAGGAGACGATTCCTGCGACGGCGGTGATTATATTTATATAGAAGCGATTTCAAATGGTGATTACCTGATTTCACAAGACCGTTACTGCTCAGTAATTGATTTCGAATAATAATAAAGCAAGGAGGCAGAATATCACATGAGAATTATGAAGAAAATCCTCAGTTTAGTACTTGCAGCTACAATGGCTTTGAGTGTATTCTCAATAGCGGCTATTGCAGACCCTGCGATAGGCACTGCAACACTAAAACTGAAATTGACAGACTCGGAGGGCAACCCATTGGCATCCGATGCGACATTGGCACCGGGAGATGTATTTAATGTGGTGCTCAATCTCGAAACGGACTATTATGTAGGCTCTACACATTTTGTTTGGCATTATGACAGTACGATTTTCCAGCCTGCAAGGGATGGTTTGCCATTCACTGCAGGCACAGAGGACGGCAAAGGTGTTGTGAGCGCCGATGCAATTTCCGGGGAGAACGCTTTCTTCACATTGCCGGAAGATGATGGAACGCATATGAATGAAAATGGCCAATGGCTTTATCATTGCACGGCAAAATCAATTGGAGGCCGTGTTAATTGCGACCCTTCAATAACGGGAGGGAACTATTTTTACTATCCAAAAGCATGGGTTGGCACCAGAGAAGGTGTTGAAATTGACGGTGTAACATATTATGGAAACCAAGTTCTTCCATACTACTATGACATAGGTTACATTGCTTATATTGTCAACGCCGGCACTGGTTCTCTTTCAGGCAACGAAGTTGAACTGTTGACCCCCTCTCAGGATTTAGTGCAGTTCCAGATGATGGTAAGAGAGGATGCCCCCGAAACGACATCTGCTCATTTTTGGGTTAATCAGGACTGTGAGAAAACCCCAACTAATGTGGCCGGCAAAATATATGTTAATAAGCTGGCAAGCAGTTCAATAGCATCTTCAATTACGAATATGGGCATGGATTATGTCTATGTTGACACTGACTATAACTTCACGATTTCAAGCGGCAGCACACAGACATCCACGGTGAGCTTCGACCTCAACGGTGGAACAGGCACAGCTCCCGAGGCGGTCACAGGCGAGGTAGGGACAGATGTATCTCTTCCGGCAGTCGGCGGAGAAAAGACAGGTTATTCCTTC
>JAAZFZ010000294.1 GCA_012511485.1 Clostridiales bacterium
CCCCACGCAGACTTTTAGGACTTTTTCTTCCATTTCATTTTTAGCGCAGCAATCCGCAAATCTAACCTTTTTGGAAGCGAGGTTTGCAAGCTGGGGCGGACATTCAAGCCCGGTGAATTCTGCAAGCATATGCACCAAATCAAATTCATCAGCCCCATGTGCGCTGCCCGGGCTGATAGCGTCAAGCACACTGGCAGAGAATTTAAACGGGCTTGCAGTGGAAGCTATAACGGTAGGCGTTTTGTCACCCGTACTATCTCTGTAATCATAATAGACATTGACAGCAACGCCTGTATGCGTATCGCAAAGGTAGCAGAAATCTTCAAAGGTTCTTGCAATTGCCTGCTTTGTTTTCTCATCGTCACAGTAGCCTGCGGCAAAATGAGTTTTTATTTTGTTAAAAATTTCCTCACCGACATTATATGTTCCGCCGCTTATAAGGCTAGCCATCCAGCCCCTGACTCTTATGTCATCCTCATCACAAAGCAGGTAGAGCAAGCGCTCGAGGTTGCTTGAAATCAAAATATCCATTGAGGGCGAAGTGGTTGTGAATAAATTTCTGTTTCTGTCATATTTGCCCGTTGTGAGAAAATCGGTCAGAACATTGTTTGCATTGGAGGCGCATATAAGCTTGTTGACGGGCAGCCCCATCTCTTTTGCATAATATGCGGCAAGTATGTTGCCGAAATTACCAGTAGGCACAACAATGTTGATTTCGTCGCCGATATTTATTTTATTTTTGGACATAAGGTCGCAGTAGGCTGAAATGTAATAAACAATCTGAGGAGCAAGTCTGCCCCAGTTAATCGAGTTGGCAGAGGAGAACATCATGCCATTTTTTTCAAGCTTTGCGGCAATGCCCTTATCTGTGAAAATCTTTTTTACGCCACTTTGAGCATCGTCAAAATTGCCCTCAATTGCGCAGACGGCAACATTCTCACCCTCCTGAGTGGTCATTTGAAGCTTCTGCATGGGGCTGACGCCGTCATTTGGATAAAACACCATGATTTTTGTGTTAGGGACATCCTTAAAGCCCTCCAGAGCAGCCTTACCCGTGTCGCCCGAAGTCGCAACGAGAATAACAATTTTTTTGCCCTCCGCACATTTTTTTGCGGAAACGGTAAGCAGATGAGGCAACAGCTGAAGAGCCATGTCCTTGAACGCGCAGGTTGGCCCCTTCCAAAGCTCAAGGATATTAACTCCATCCTCCAGCTCAACGAGGGGAGCTATTTTTTCGCTGCTGAATTTGCCCTTCCCGTAAGCGCCTCAGACGCAGCACTCGATTTCTTCCTGCGAAAAATCCGAAAGATAGAGTGAAAGCACTGCCCTTGCTCGGCCTATATAATCAAGCTTTGAAAAAGAAATTATATCGTCAAGTGAAATTTGAGGGATTTCTTCCGGCACAAACAAGCCGCCGTCTGAGGAGATGCCCCTTGTAATTACCTGAGAGGCAGTAGCCTTAACGGACTTATCTCTTGTGCTTGTGTAGAACATCAATAACGCTCCTTTGTTTTATCAATCTCCGATATTTTATCATATACATATTCGATTGTAAAGAATTATCTAATAGATATATTTAATGTGAAACACACAAAATATATCAAAAGGTAGCTGCGAGAATTACCCGATTTCCATTGATGCCCTTGCGTTGAGGGACATATCGGCAGTATTTCCGCGCAGGAATTCAAAATAGCCCTGAGAGCCGACCATTGCGGCATTGTCACCGCAAAGCGAAAGCTCGGGCATATAAAGCTCCCAGCCGTTGCGCTTGCAGATTTTTTTCATTCGCTCACGCAAAACACTGTTTGCGGATACTCCGCCCGCAAGCACGATTTTTTTATAACCCAAATCATTTGCTGCACTCTCGGTGTTGCCGGAAAGAAAATCAACAACACTGGCTATAAAGGATGCACCGAAATCGGCTATATTGATGCCTTCATTTTTCTGTGAGGCATTGTGTATCGCATTGACCGCTGCCGTTTTAAGTCCCGAAAAGCTAAAATCATAAGCACCGGTGCTGACTTTCGGGTGAGGGAATTTATATGCGCTTTTGTCACCGCCCCTTGCTTCCCTGTCAAGATTCAGCCCTCCGGGGTAGGGCAGGCCGAGAGTCCTTGCAACCTTATCAAGAGTTTCGCCTGCAGCATCGTCACGGGTACGCCCTATGACCTTGAACCGGGTATAATCCCTGACCTCTATGATATGGCTGTGACCGCCCGAAACGACAAGGCTCAAAAAGGGAGGTGCAAGCTCCCTATGCGTCAAGTAGTTTGCCGCTATGTGCGAGCGCAGATGGTGAACTGGGATTAGTGGCAGATTTGCGCCGAGAGCAAGCCCCTTTGCATAATTGACGCCTACCAGCAAAGCTCCGATAAGCCCCGGAGTATGTGTGACGGCAACACCGTCAATATCAAAAAGGGAATAGCCTGCTTTTTCGAGTGCCGTAGTTACAACGCCCGAAATAGCTTCAATATGCATTCTTGACGCAATTTCGGGCACAACTCCCCCGAAAACTGCGTGCCGTTCAACCTGTGACGCCACAATGCTTGAGAGGATTTCCCTTCCATCCTCAACAACTGCTGCGGCAGTATCGTCGCAGGAGGATTCAATTGCCAATAGCTTCATATTATCTCCCGTTATCCTTAAAATATTTTGTCATGATATAGGCGTTTTCAACAGGGGAGGCATAGAATCCCTTTCTTTCACCCAAGGCATTGTAGCCGTTTTTTTCATAAAGCTCAATAGCTGCTCTGTTGCTAACCCTGACCTCAAGTGATATGAATTCACAGCCCCTCTCCCTTGCACCGTTTTCGGCGGCATTGAGCAGAGCGCTTGCAATGCCCCTGCGCCGCATTTCAGGCAAAACGCAGATATTCGTAATATAACATTCTGAGCAAATCTCTAAGGCTCCGATATACCCGACAACACTCCCATCGGTTTCGGACACAAGGAAATGCGCCTGAGGATTGTGCAGCTCCTCAAGCAGGGCATTTTTTGACCACGGGGAAGAAAAGCAAATCCTCTCAAGCCCCGCAACAGCCGGTATATCCTCTTTGCTCATAGGTTTAATCGTTGTCACGCTTTTATCATCCATACTCTCATTTCGCTCACGCCCCTGTTTGCAAACGCATAGTAGGGGATGAGGGTGATTTCTTTTTCCTCCGTCTTTTGACCGGCAGGAATATATAAATCCTCACAGTCCTGCAGGCAGTATCCCTTAGTGCTGAGTGCAGGAGCATCAAAGCCCACAATAACTCTTTGGCTTATCGGCTCGTTGATATCAACTCTGATTTTCCAAAGCTCCTCGCCGTTGTCGACTCCCTCCGCACAGTAGACGACAGGTCCCTTCTGCAAAGCAACAAGCCCGGCATTTGCCCAGACATGGGGGTTGCTTTCAACCCAGCGGGGAGTCATATCCAAGCTTAAAGAAAGCTCAAAGTCGTCACTGCCGCAGTCAACATATGCATAGCCGTCTTCAATCCGATATTGTGAATCGACGCAATATTTTTCGCACCATGAGGGGATGCGTACTGCAAGCCTTTTGCCCGCCATTCCGCAGGCAGTTATTCTTATCTGACCGTCATTCGGATATTCAGTTTGAATCTTTATTTTAACCCTTTTACCTCCCATTTCAAGCTGTGCAGAGTTCGCAATGAACTGATTAATATATACGGTTTCTTCGTCATAAGTGTAGATTAATGAGCCTATTGATGCAATGAAGCGGTTAATGTTCGGCGGGCAGCATGAGCAGCTAAAAACCTTAACCCTCTGAGTGATTGGCCAGTGCTGCCTGCCTCTGTCCGGCTCCCTGTCACGCAGGTTAATCTCAAGCGCATTTTCATAAAAGAAGCTGTCACCGCTCAAAGACAGGCCGGAAAGCACTCCGTTATAAAGCGCACGCTCCGCAATATCGGCATAAAGTGAGCTGACCTTGCATTGCGACATCCTCGTCGCAAACATAACAAGAGAAATTGCCGCACAGGTTTCTGCATATGAGATGCTGTTGGGCAGGTCATAGTCGACGGTGAAGGACTCATTATTAAAAGTTGAGCCTATTCCGCCTGTTATGTACATTCTTTTGTAATTAATATTTTTTATCAAAGCGTCACAGGCTTCAAAAAGCTCCCTGTCATGGTATTCCCTTGCGATGTCAGCCATAGCGCAATAAAGGTAGCAGGCTCTCACAGCATGACCGACTGCCTCCCTCTGCTCACGGCAGGGGATATGGTCCTGAGAATAAATGCTGTTCATTTCGTCAATGACTTCCTTGCTCGTTGCCTGCCCCCTTGTGTCAATGAAGTGCTTTGCAAGCTCAAGATATCTTTTTATGCCCGTACATTCATACAGGCGGATAAGCGCAAGCTCGATTTCTTCATGCCCGGGAGTTGAAAACTCAGCAGAGTTTTCAATTTTAAAGACTTTTTCAACATAATCGGCATATTTCATCATCAGCTTTAAAAATCTATCCCTGCCCGTTGCCTCATAATAAACAACAGCCGCCTCAATCAGGTGGCCGCAGCAATATAGCTCATGTGCCAGGCGGTTCTGGAACCTGTTTTCAGGCTCACAAACGGTGAAATAGATGTTAAAATAGCCGTCCTCACCCTGATTCCTTTCTATGCAGTCAATAACATCCTCAATTATGCTTTCAAGCTCCCTATCTGGCTGCTTATTGATAATATATGCCGCACCCTCAATCCACTTTGCAACATCAGAATCCCAAAAAATGTGAGGCTTGTTTGGCATACCCTCCTTCCACTCGCACCTGAAGGCATCAAACCGCCCCGTGGCATTAAACTGCTCATAGACGCTCTTGATGGTTACATCCCGGTTGAGCTTCTGGCTTTGGAGCCAGAATCCGTCTAAAAGCTCAACATTTTTGTAGTCAATACCCTTATAGCTTTTCATCATCTTCCTCCAATTTATCAAAAATACTGCCCATCTTTTTCAGAATAACCCGAGCGCACTCTCTGTAAGCATCGAGATCGCCGCCGAAAGGGTCGGGGATATTGAGAACAATAATTTTATTCTCGGGCACATACCGCATAAGTGCCTGTGCGTGGCTCTGAGTCATGCAGACAAACAGCTGCGTTTGATTGCACATATACGGGTTTAGGGGCTTTGACCTGTGCGGGCTGATATCCGCCCCCAGCTCTTTTGCCGCCGCAACGGCGTTAGGTGAAGCCTCGTCACCCGCCATAGCAGAAAGCCCGCAGCTGTCGGCAGAAACATTCGAAATGCTTCTGTTATTAAGCTCAACTTCAAAAATCCCCTTTGCCATAGGGCTGCGGCAGGTGTTGCCCGTGCAGACAAATACTACTCTTTTCATCCTATCAACCCTTTGAATCGTACCATGTTTTTCCGAAGTTCACATCAGCAGTCAGCTTTACACTGAGCTTGACGGCGTTTTCCATTTCATCTATAAGGATTTCGGAAGCTTTTTTTACCTCATTTTCAGGAGCTTCGACTATCAGCTCATCATGAACCTGCATAATCAGCTTTGCATGCAGCCCCTCTTTGTGCAGGCGGTGAAAAACCTTAATCATTGCTATTTTGATTATGTCTGCAGCAGTTCCCTGAATGGGCATATTCATAGCAACCCTTTCGCCGAAGGCTCGCAGGTTTGCATTTGTGGCAGCAAGCTCGGGCAGATACCTTCGACGGGCAAACATTGTTTCAACATAGCCCCTCTCCTTTGCCTGTGCCACAACCCTTTCCATGTACCTCTTCACGCCTGAATAGTGGTGGAGATAGCCCTTAATATATTTATCCGCCTCAGAGCGGGAAACGCCGATATCCTTTGCAAGCGAAAATGCGCCGATGCCGTACACGATGCCGAAATTCACGGCCTTCGCCCTGCTGCGCATAAGAGGTGTTACCATATTGACAGGCATATTAAAAACCTGAGAGGCTGTTATGGTGTGAATATCGTCATTGTCATTAAAAGCCTTTTTCATAACCTCATCATCGGAAATATGGGCAAGGACTCTCAGCTCTATCTGTGAATAGTCGGCGTCAATGAGCACGCAGCCCTCGTCCGCCTTAAAAAACCTGCGCAGCTCTCTGCCAAGCTCAGAGCGCACGGGTATATTCTGCAGGTTCGGCTCGGTTGAGGAGATTCTGCCCGTTCTTGTTTCGGTCTGATTGAAGGTGGAGTGAATCCTACCGTCCGCTGAAATAACCTTCAAAAGCCCGTCACAATAGGTTGATTTGAGTTTAGCCACAGTTCGGTATTCAAGTATTTTTTCAACAACGGGGTGTTCTTTTGCAAGGCTTTCGAGAACCTGCGCATTAGTGGAGTAGCCGCTTTTAGTTTTCCTTCCGGTAGGCAGCCCCAGCTTTTCAAAAAGAGCATAGCCCAGCTGCTTTGGCGAATTAAGGTTGAATTCATAACCGACCTGTGAGAAAATCTCTGCCGCAATTATTTCAATCCGCTTTTCGAGAACCTTGCCAAACTGAGCAATGCCGTTTTCGTCAACTCCGAAGCCCGTCAGCTCCATTGCAGCGAGCACCTTTGCAAGAGGGATTTCAATATCCCTCAAAAGTGAGCTCTGAGAGTTTTCTTTAATCCTTCTGTCAATAACGGGGCATAGAGCGGGCAGGACAGCAATGTTTTCAAAGCCCACCTTTTCAACTGCAGGAGCCTGCACTCCGTATTCCTGCGCAAGCCTTGCAGGCTCATAGCTGCTTGCGGACGGGTTAAGAATATAGCCCGCAAGCATCAAATCCATTTCAAGCGATTTTATTGAAATACCGTTTCGCAGAGCATGGGCGAAAAGCGGTTTTGAGTCAAATGTATATTTTTTTATGCCCTCATCCTCAAGCAGAGCCTTTAAAAAGCCGGGAAATGAAAGGCTGCCGCAGGAGGCTATGGCAATCTCGTCCTTAAAGGCAAATCTAGTATCCTCAGGGTATGCATTTGCCCAGCCGCAGATGAAAAATGCCTGCCCTTCTTCTTTGATTCTCGAAAGCAAGGCGTCCAAATCCAATTCGTCCCTGACAGCCAGCGGCTTGTTTTCGTTGCCCACCTCAACGGGAGCGGGGGTGGGTATTTTTTTAATGCCCAGCCTTTCAATCAAGCCAAACATTTCAAGGTCAATAAGAATTCTGACTGCGTCATAAGAGTCAACAGGCGAGGGGATGTAGTTTTCAAGCTCTGAATCAACGGGAACATCGGTGCTTATCGTGCCAAGCAGACGGCTCAGAAACGCCATATCCTTATCCCTCAAAAGCTTTTCCCTGACACCCTTTTTTATATCAGGTGATTCAATATTATTATATAGATTATTTATATTTCCGAATTTTTCAATTAAATCCGTTGCCGTTTTTTGCCCTACACCCGCAACACCGGGGATATTATCCGAGCTGTCACCCATGAGAGCTTTAATTTCAATAAGACCCTTGGGTTCAACATGGTATTCTTCAAGCACTCTTGCCTTGTCATATCTCACAGTCTGCGGCTTGCCCATTTTTGTCATGGCAAGCAGGACATTTACCTCATCGCTGACAAGCTGGAGGGAATCCCTGTCGCCGGTTGCTAAAATGCACTCGTTGCCGCTGTCAACGCACCGTTTTGCCAGAGTGCCGAGGATATCGTCAGCCTCAAAGCCGGCGTGCTCAACAGTATTGTAGCCCAATGCCCTGAGCAGGTCCTTTAGCACAGGCAGCTGTTGGGCAAGCTCCTCGGGCATACCCTTGCGCTGTGCCTTATATCCTGAATACATTTCATGGCGGAAGGTCGGGTCCTTCTTATCAAAAGCAATGGCAACACCGTCAGGTGAGCATTCAACACGAAGGCGCAGTAAAATATTCATAAAGCCATAAATTCCGTTTGTGAAACGCCCGTCCTTTGTCGTTAAAAGCTTAATTCCATAGAATGCACGGTTAAGTATGCTGTTGCCGTCAATAACCAACAGTTTCAAATGCATCACCTCACGGCTTATTGTACCACAAAAATACAGTTTTTGAAGTCAATTGCTGTAATTAATTTGATTTCGGGATCCAAATAGCAGTCGATTATCTTATAATTACGGCCGGGAACTCCCTGAATATATTGGTTATATATTTAATTAGTAATACGAGTAGAGTAACACCACCTGACTTGATTAGCAAAAAATAAAGGGGCCGCCGTAAAAAAGCTTTGCGGCAGCCCTTATCCGTTGCAAGAGGCAAAAAGCGTGTTAAATAAAAACTTCTATTTAATACATTCCATTTTGACTCAGATAATTATAAATTTGTTCGCCATGCTCTTGTTCTTCCTTTTGGATGTGGTTTAGAGCGTTTCTGATATTTGTATCTCCGAATTCAAAAATGCTGGTATTATATGCGGAGGATACATGTTTTTCCGTCGAAAGCAAATCAGTGCAAAGATAACAATCATCCTTTTTGTTCTGACTTGTGTCCCCTTGCTTGTATGTGGGGGTAAATGATAGTTGCTTTTGCTGACCTCCTCCCGATTGTGTTGACGAAACAGTTCCGCTCATGATTTGATTGATGGTATCAAGATGCTGATTTTCAATTTGCCCTATTTGAGAAAACAGATTTTTCAGCTGCCCGTCATGTGCAGACGATGAATACTTATTGTACTTGTCAACGCAGAGCTGCTCCTGCTCTTTTAAATCTTTTAAGAGCGATGTTTCTTTTTGTGTTAATTGCATATATTTTCACCTCAACCTATAATGTACCCGATTTGAATTTAAGTATTCATAAAAAACCAAAGCACTTAAAAATTTGCAGGTGAAAACATTTTATATGTTTTTTTAACAGCGGTTTACCGAACCGAACAATTCCATTTTCTTTACAACAGCTTCTTTTATGGCGTCTTTCTTTAAATTACGCATTTCCATATATCCCAGGCTTTGAGTAAGACCATCTTTAATAGCCTTTTCACCTGCCAGCAGCAGGTCGGTAAATATATTGACCTTGGAAATGCCTTCTTTTATGGTATTTTTAAAATCATCATTAGAAAGCCCGGAGCCGCCGTGCAGAACCAATGGGGTATCCAACGCCTGACGAATCTCCTTTAATCTATTAAAATCCAGCTTCGGAGCCTGTTTATATGCACCGTGTGCGGTTCCAATGGCGATTGCCAGGGCATCAACCCCCGTGTCATTGACATAATCAACCGCCTCTTTAACTGTAGTGTACCTGTCGACAGATGCTCCGTCATCTGTTTGAGCCAAACCGACATGGCCGATTTCACCTTCAACAGTCACATTAAAGCTGTGAGCAATTTTCACAATTTCCTTTGTATGGGCAATGTTAGTCGCATAGTCATGCGTTGAGCCGTCAAACATAATTGAGCTAAATCCGAGCTTCAATGCCTGAATACATCTTTCAAAGGTTAAGCCGTGGTCATAGTGAACAACAACCGGCACAGAGGCATTTTTCGCCATGCTGATTATCGAAGGCGCAATAAGCTCCAACTCGCCGTAGGGCAAGAGGATTTCTGCAGTGCCGATTATAATTGGAGATTTCATCTCCTCTGCCGCTTCAATAGCGGCTTGAAGCATATCAGTGTCAATAGTGTTAAACAACCCTACACCATAGTGCTCCTGCTGAGCCTTTTTCAAGACATCGTTCAGATTAACTAACATATATTTATCTTCCTTTCAAATTGGGATTCTAACTTTAAAACTTCCTCAAGCCCTCTCATGCCATGAACCGAATCGGTTGAAGATAGGTTGCAGGCGGCGCAAAGAGAGCCCAATTCCAGAAGCCTTTGGTCTGAATAGCCGTTATACAAGCCATATAAAACTCCGGCGCAGTATGCATCTCCTGCTCCGGTTGAGCCTTTGATGTATTCTTTTGGTAAATCAAGTGACGGTATAACCGTGAAATTACCGTTTTTGCTCAGGCAAAAGCCACTTTCGGGGCAATGAATAATGACCTTATCCCGAACTCCAAATTCAAGCAGCTTTTCGCAAATGCATTTCATGTTGATTATGTTCAGGCTCCCGTCCTTTTTTCTTGGAGAAATATTGACGGTCTTTCCCGCTTCTATCTCATTGATAATCAAATAATTGCAGTATTTGAGCGACGGCTTTACAATTGGCAAGTACCTGTCAGATTCCTCACTTACCATATCTAATGAAGTTTTAATGCCCATTTCCTGCGCCGTGTGCAGCAATCCGGCAGCTTTTGTGCCATATTCCGAATCCTGCGAATCCAAAGAATCCAATAAGAGTATGTATCCCAAATGCAGCATTGCAGCGTCAAGCTTTTCAAGCGGAAAGTCTTCAACCCTTAAATCCGCACTGGCACCGGGAAGCGTGAAAAATGTTCGCTCTCCGTTTTCTACATTCATTACATCGGTAAAGCTTGTCGGGTAGATATCAGAGACCAAAATATCAGAAACATCAACCCCGGCTTTTTGCATGTCCTCCACCACAAATTGACCGTAATCATCCCTGCCCACCTTGCCAAAGGCCTTAATTGGCAAGCTGCTATCCAATACCGCTAAGTCAATTGAAACATTTGGAACAGCTCCGCCGACACTTTGCGAAATTGAACGGATTTGAGTCAGCTTCCCCTCTTGCGGGTAGCACTCAATAGTTTTTAGCACATCAGCCAATATGTTTCCGGCAATAACTAAGTTTTTCATATTTCTCCGCCCATTCTTATACAGTAAAAGAGTGTAAATTATTATGGAATAAAATTATTATATTTCATTTGGCATATATTTTCAACTGTGATATTTCAACTAAGCAAAAAACAGCTTTTCAGGAATCTCAAAGCAGTTTCAAAGTAGTTATATAAAAATATGGAAAATATAGTTCCGATATGTTATTATTACATCAGTATTTTGCTGATTAATCGGAGGCGGTGCTGCACGGCATTTTGTTTTTAAAAAGCCAAAGCTCATTCA